>JBHPHB010000015.1:0-32776 GCA_042569985.1 Spirochaetota bacterium
ACTCTGCACAGCACTGGAAAACTGGGGTGAAATAACGCTGGGCAGTGAAAAATCGCTTTTAAAATTGGTAACTTCTAAATTCGGCAAACCTTCAGTTCAAAAAGAGAGAAACTTCCATATTTATTCATTTAAAAATAAAAACACAAAGGTACTATTTTACAGGCTTAAATTGCAAAACGGTAAAGTAAAGTGTAAAATATATTACTATACGAAAAAACTCTTTAGAATGCTCATAATGGAATAGTTACTGAGTCTGGTTTTTTATTATATTTTGTCAGTTCCATGAAGTTTGCGCCCGGCCGGGGCGCAATTTCAATCTTATACAATGAAAAGTAAACCTTATTTTTTTATTTTATTTTGTATTATTCTTGACAGTTTATACATCCAATAACAAATTTGCTAAATATATTTTCGGGCTGATAAAATCAGTGATAACACGGAAAAATAACAAATTTGACACATTATACTACTAGAGGTGAAACAAATTGGCTAACATTCTATCACAGAAAAAACGAGACAGGCAGAATATAAAAAGAAGGCTTCGTAACTCCATGGTTAGATCATCAATAAGAACTGCCACAAAAAATGCTAACAAGGCAATTGAAGCAAAAAATAAAGATATTGATAAAATCGATGAGGAATTTAAAAAGTTTGTAAAAACTATTGACGGTGCAGTTCAAAAAGGCATGGTTCATAAAAGCACTGCAGCCAGAAAAAAGTCAAGGCTTGCTCGTAAAATTAATCAAATTAAAAAAACATCGTAGACATAAGGAGTAATACCCTTGACTAAATCAGAAATCATTGACTTCCTTAGCCGGTCATCGGGTATTAATAAAAAGAAAATAATATATATCGTAAATACATTTCTCAGTAACATCAAGGAGAATGTTAATAAAAATAATTTAGTAGAAATCAGGGGTTTTGGAACATTTTATAAAGTCGAAAAGAAAGCCAGGAAAGTGTATTCCCCTATAGCCGGTAAAACAATTGATGTACCGGCAAAATGTTCTTTAGGCTTCAGGCCAAGCAAGGCCGCAGAAAAGGAATTTAACTCTAAGGGCGCTTAGCTCAGCTGGGAGAGCACCTGCCTTACAAGCAGGACGTCACAGGTTCAAGTCCTGTAGCGCCCACATAAATAACAAAAAAGCCCTCCAAATCGCTGGAGGGCTTTTTTTATGCACAAAATTTAAATATAAGGGGCAAATATTCTAATTTATTGCTGCTCGTAGCTTTTCTTCATCCCCTCAAGTTCATCCCACCGTGCATAATGGGCTTCAAGTTCCACTTCAAGGTTCTCAAATTCCCTTTTCAGTTCAGCAATAGTGCCGGCCTGTTCTTTGTAGAGTTCAGGATTACCGAGTTTTTCAAAGAGCCCGTCCTTCCTGGCCTCCTTTTTGTCGATGATTTGCGGCAGATCCTGCAGCTCCCGGTTTTCTTTAAAACTTAGTTTGATTTTAGGGTTGAGCTTTTTTTTGCGGGCCTTCTTCTCTTTTTTAGGTGTGGAAACCACTGAATAATGCTTCTTCCATTCATCATAACCCCCTGCATCTTCTACGACAGTCCCCTTGTCTACAAACCCCAGGGTGCTGGTTACAACATTGTTGAGGAATTCCCGGTCATGGCTAACCATGAGCAGGGTTCCCTTAAAATTGAGTAAAAGCTCCTCAAGGAGCTCAACAGTCTCCATGTCCAGGTCATTGGTGGGCTCATCCAGCACCAGGAGGTTTGCCGGCCGGGTGAATAGTCTGGCCAGGAGGAGGCGGTTCTTTTCTCCTCCGGAAAGGGCCTTAACGGGCTGAGCTGCACGGTCAGGGGTAAATAAAAAGTCCTGGAGGTAACCGATTACATGTTTTGTCCCGCCATTGAAGTCAATAATTTCATTTCCGTCAGTTACATTTTCCTTTACTGTCTTATCCTCATCAAGCTGATTACGCAGCTGGTCAAAATAGGCAATATCAAGACGCGTGCCAATTCGAATGGTTCCATTTTGCGGATCCAGCTCCTGGAGCAGCACCTTTATGAGAGTGCTTTTTCCACAGCCATTGGGGCCTATTATTCCAATGCGGTCTCCCCTTAGTATAGTAGTGGTAAGGTTATTAATAATGGCATTATCTCCGTAGCTAAAGCTCACATCTTTTGCTTCAATAACTATTTTCCCCGAAGGTCCGCTGTTCTGTATTTCAATGCTGGCTGTGCCATCCTGCTCCCTCCGTGCAATCCGCTCATTGCGCATTTTTTTTAGGGCTCTAACCCTGCCCTCATTACGCGTTCGCCGGGCCTTAATGCCCCGGCGTATCCACTCCTCTTCACGGGCAAGTTTTTTATCAAAGACTGAATTCTGCTGTTCCTCCGATTCGAGCCAGGCCTCTTTTCGTTTCAGAAAGGTCCCGTAATCACAACTCCAGTCAAAGATACGGCCGCGGTCAAGTTCCAGGATACGGTTGGCAACGCGCTGAAGAAACATACGGTCATGGGTAACAAAAATTATTGCTTTTTCATAGCGGATAAGAAAGTTTTCCAGCCATTCAATAGCTTCAAGGTCCAGATGGTTTGTAGGCTCATCAAGAAGGAGAATATCCGGATCGTTTACCAGGGTCCTCCCCAGCAGTACACGGCGTTTCATCCCCGCTGAAAGGGATCCTGTTTCCAGGTTTCCATCCAATTCCAGCAGAGAAAGGGCCTTTTCCGTTTGACGGTGCTTTCTCTGTTCTTCCGTACCGTCAAGATGCTCATCGGGGGACTTGCTAAATCCCGATGCAATACAACTATAGATAGAGCCTGAAAGTTTATCCGGTACCTCCTGAGACAGAAGTGCCGTTATCATGTGTGAATCTGCAATGACTTCTCCACTGTCCCGGTCAAGTGTCCCATGAATAATCTTCATGAGGCTGGATTTGCCCGAGCCGTTTCGGCCCAGAAGGGAGATCTTTTCACCCTCATGAACCTGAAAGCTTATATCCTCCAGGAGCGCCGGACCTCCAAAAGAGAGTGATATATTTTGCAGATTGAGTATGGCCATTTACAACACCATGCTGTAATGCCCGTGATAATGTTCATCCCTTATCCTCTGAACATCGTCACTTGCAATATAGTCATCAAATGAGATTTTCCTGTCGATTACCCCAGTTGGTGTAATCTCTATAATCCTGTTGGCGATTGAGTTAATAAACTCATGGTCATGAGATGAGAAAAGGATGGTCTCGGGAAATTTAATCAGGCTTTTATTCAGGGATGTAATTGCCTCAAGATCCAGGTGATTTGTAGGTTCGTCAAAAACCAGGGCATTTGCACCGGAGAGCATCATGCGGGAAAACATGCACCGCACCTTTTCACCTCCCGAGAGTACCTTAACACTCTTTAAAGACTCTTCACCGGAAAAAAGCATTCTTCCCAGAAAGCCCCTGGCATAGGCTTCGTCGGGATTTGCGGAAAACTGGCGGATCCACTGCAATAATGTTATATCACTGTCAAAGAAAGAGCTGTTCTCCTTGAGAAAGAATGAAGGGGTGATTGTTTCTCCCCACTTAAATGATCCCGAATCGGGTTCCATTTCACCCTCCAATATTTTAAAAAGTGTAGTCTGAACTACATGGCTGTGGGCCAGAAAGACTATTTTGTCATTTTTATTCACCATGAGGCTGAAATCTTTGAGTATCTCCTCTCCATCAATTGTCTTGCAGAGATTCTCTATCTCAAGAATGGATTTCCCACTCTGCCTGTCTGGTTTAAATTCTATGAAGGGATATTTCCTGGAAGATACCTTGATATCATTAATAGTGAGCTTTTCCAGCAACTTTTTCCGTGAAGTTGCCTGCCGCGCCTTGGAAGCATTGGAACTGAATCGTTCAATGAACTGCTTGAGTTCATTTCTTTTATCCTCAATCTTCTTGTTTTCATCGCTTTTCTGCTTCAGGGCAATCTCGCTGACTTGCCGCCAGAACGAATAATTCCCTGTAAAGACCTCAATCTTGCCAAAATCGATATCGGCTATATGGGTGCAAACTTTGTTTAGAAAGTGACGGTCGTGACTAACAACAACAACTGTATTATTAAAATTGTAGAGAAACTCCTCAAGCCATGATATGGATTCTATGTCAAGATGATTCGTAGGCTCATCCATGAGCAGAATGTCAGGATTGCCGAAAATAGCCTGGGCAAGAAGAACCTTAACCTTTTCGCCCCCCTCGAGTTCCTTCATCTCCCTGTGGTGCAGGTCTTTCCTGATTCCCAGGGCCGAAAGAAGTTTGGCAGCATCGGTTTCCGCCTCATAGCCGTTCATCTGCTCAACTGTTTCTTCAAGTTCAGAAGCACGCATGCCATCTTCATCGGTAAAATCCTCTTTAGAATATATTTCATCCCTCTCCTTAAGAACATCATAAAGCTCCCGGTGGCCCATGATGACCGTATCCAGTGTGGGATAATCATCAAATTCAAAGTGGTCCTGGCGCAAAATTGCTATGCGCTCACTGGGGCCCTTGAGGACTTCACCTTCATTGGGTTCAAGCTCTCCCGATAAAATTTTGAGGAATGTGGATTTTCCCGATCCGTTTGCACCAATAAGGCCGTAACAGTTACCCGGCCGAAACTTAATGTTCGCTTTTTTGAAAAGAACTCTCTGGCCAAAAGCCAGTGTTATGTTATTTGCATGGAGCATGGTATTTCCTTGTTTGTATTTTTTTGGGAACTAAGGCAGGTGGCATTTATGTTATATTGTAATATGCGAGCCTAACTACTAGTTGAGCATGAAATTTTATAAAGTCACCATGTCAAGATAAAATTAACTGATGTGGAGATACCGGAGATAATATGATTACACTGAGAGTACAGGTAATGAAGGCCTTAACAATGCTTATTATTTGAATAAATTTCAACCAAAAAAGGTTAAAAATGATTTGCATGGTACCTAGTCATCACCGGGAGGGAAGCAATCATATACAACATTTACAGAAATATCCCGGGCTAAGTCATACCACCCATGGGCACCGGATCTGAATCCAAAAAATACAGTAAAATTGTATTCTCCGGGAATTGGATCTATTATAATATCCTTATTAAATTCCGCTCCCCAGTTAAATCCGCTGGCATCAATTAATGTTCCTGAAGTAACTTTGCCCATGTGGACAGAAGTATATGACCATAGTGCATCCCGGTAAATTGAATATGAATAAACATCATTAGCATCGCCACCGGTAATTGATGCATTTACTTTTACAAAAAAGCCGGAATTTGAATTTACAGGAGAAGATATTGACAAGTTAAGCAATTTATATTCTGAATAACTTGGAATAATGTTTAAAACCATGGAACAATTATCATCGCTGGTATTGTCATCACTTGTGTTATCATCGCCGCAGCCAGTGTTATGATCATTTTGATCATTATCACAATCTTTATCGGTATCGGTTCTGTTGTCATTTGCATCAGGCCCGGAGTTGCCGCCATTACTTCCCTGGTTGTCCATTACTGCGACCTGGGGTTCACCTTTGCCATGGGACACTGAATCACTGTTACAACCATTGAAGATAAGAGTAGAAAAAGCAGTGAATATTATCAATTTATATAAATACTGATTCATTTATTTAATAGCCTTTTATGAAATTATGGAACAACAACTATTGATTCCTTTTACCACCAGGAAAAAATCAACTCTAACAATAAAAAAAATCTGCAAAACCCTGCAGCCAACATTGTACCATTAGAAAATATAATTTATATGCATATTCCTGTATGAAATAATATACATAAAAATTAATTTAATGTCAACAAAAATTTAAATAACCACAAATTAATTAATACAGTTTTGCTATCTGTACCCAAAGAAACCATGCCCCTACACCCTTCTGCACACAATTTAGTGTCTGAGAATGGGCACATCCCCCGCTGGCATCAGAAATTGCCGTAAGTTCGTGATCCGGATTAGCATCTTCCCATAGAGCTGCCCAGTTGCTTTCCCTGCTGCCGTCTCCGTTCGAATCGTAATCGCAGTTATCATTAACTATTTTATCCCCAAAGTAAACACCATCAGGGTTATAGCTCTCCAGTGTTTCAAAGTCAAAGAGAATCTTGTTATTTACCCTGCAGTAATCCCTTATCTGCTCATTTCTCAGGTGGAGGTTGCCGTCCAGGCCTGTTCCGTCGGTATGACCGGTCATATAAACAAAGGTAATCCCCGGATAATCAGCCTCAAGCTGGCTCATGGGAGCAAGGTATGTGTCAATCATCCCCTGCTCTGTTCGGTCCGATACCTGGCCGCACCATGACCAGATTATAACATTTACATCTGAATGAGCAGAATTAGAGCCTCGCCCAGTATTCTGGTCTGGTTCCCCCAGGTATGCCCGTGTGTTATTTACCCAATCAGGATAATAACCAACATCCCCTCCCATGGCGTAGTCATCAATATCAAGGGCCCCATCAGTGCCGCCTTCGTTCCAGGTAAAAGGATCCCCCTTAACTGCCATGATTGCATTCATGCCTGTTATCAACTGGCTTCCATGAGAAGTATGCCCGTAGGCTATGTGAAGTTTACTCTTTGCAGCTATTATATCTGCTTCAGTTATTGAATCAAGACTTGACAGGGCATTGTTATCAATAATAATACCAATACCATTATTATTTCCTGTATTATTTGACCCTTTGCAGCAGAAAATAAGAGAAAATGTCAAAAGAAGAATGATATTAACTATTGTGGTAATCCTGATTTTTTTCATTTAAATACCTTTTACTTAAGATTTTTCTTCAATTAAATATTACTACCATATTTCCACCAATAAGTGAAAAAATATTTCATATATTTAGTATACCATATATTATAAATATTACGACAGCAGTAAAGGTATTTTTAATTTTTAAATGCACCGGGGTAATTTTCATAAATAATCCTCCCCGTGGGTTTAAGCTAAAAATAATCAATCAAAAAACTGTCGGAAATAAATTATTTTTTTCTTGATCTCTATCTTTCACAAAGGATGATTGCCTGCTGCACCACCATATGTCTTATTGAAAAATTTAATTTCATCTCAGTATGGACAAGAACGAGGATTAGCATAAAGATGACCTGCAAACGAATACATGTTTATGAAGGATACTATGAATGGCTGGAACAGGAGAAGCCCGAAACAGAAAAGACAAATGCAGATCTCTATGATAGCATTATAAAAAACCCACGGCATAACCCGCCGGAAAACAAGGACAAAGAATAAATATTATTTAATTTCCGTTTTTATACTTCTATAATAATAAAATACTTCATTAATTAATAAAAAGTTTCACGCAGAGCTCACTAAGGTCACAAAGTTTATTTTTTTTACCTTTGTGCGCTCTGCGATCTCTGAGAGAAACTCTTCTTAACCATTTTAAAAATAAAAACTGGCGGAATTAAAATATTTCAGCAGCATTCAGTGGATGAACTGCTGCAATCACAGGATGGTTCGGTTCCCGTCAGCAACCCATTGATGATAGCTGCCGCACATCCAACCCCGGCATTAACTTTTATAGCCCCGTAATCACAGTTCATGGCACATGCCCCGCATTCCATACATTTATTTTTATCTGTGACCTCTGCCCTTTTATCTTCCATCTTAAATACCGCATGGGGACACACTTCGGTGCACCTCCCGCATCCCGTGCAATTATCCGCTATGAATTCAAGTGTTGTTACATTCTTTAGGTATTTCATATGATACTCCATTGGACTAATTTGTAATAAACAAGAAATAAAACTGATATTACCGTTCCGGTTATATAAAGAGGAATGCCGAACTTTAACTCTCTATTTACTCCGGAGGGAGACGTATAAGTTGTGGAACCTGTAAACTGTACCGCAATATATGAAGAGAGTAAGGGAAAAAAGAGGTACAGCGAAACGAGGAGACTGATATTGTTAAAATCGATAACACCCGGAATAAAAGAATAGGCACCGATAACTATTGCCCCCATAATCCACCCCTTTAAGGAAAATGACCTGAATGGAATAAAAGGCAAAAACAGCGGCGTCAATAATGCACCTGACAGTATTGACAAAAACAGTGCACCAACAAAGGTCCATCCCCCAAAAAATGCATCCTTAAAGATTACCCCGCTTCCCTGGAGTCCGAATATTAAAAGAATAACCAGTGCCAATAAAGGAAACTTCTTCATTGCAGGATTTATCTCCATTGGTGTGAGGACCAGCCTTTCAAGCATTGGGAACTTAACGAGACGCATGTCATCAGTCGCTTTATAATTATTTTCAGCATACTTCTTTATGTCCTCTGCAAGTACGGGACCATAATATACCCTAAAAGATGTATTGTTCTTTACGGCCTTTGCGTTAACACCAACTGCGCCAAGCTGCGGGAGGATAATTCTACGGTGATCAACGAGCTTTGAAATACCCGTACCAATTATGCGGCCGGTGAGCTCATCAGTTCCGAAGGTGCCCTTACCTGCGGCACACCACACATTTATACCCTTTGTATCAAGCACTATTATCCAGGCATTGATGCCTTTTAAAGCAACCCGCAGCTTATCAAAACTCAATTTATAATTTGCGCTGACAAAAACGTCCGAATTTTCATCGGGACTGCCTGCGGCATATAATCCTGGCTCAACGGAATAGTCCATCCTGAAGGAATTAAACAGCCTTGCCTTAATATGCTCACGGCGCTCTTTTTTGCTCAGTTCTGCAGATACTATACTCACCTGCCCTTCTGCAGTATTTATTTTTCCCGTTACCCATTCACGCTCATCCACTACAGGTTTTTTCACTGCATTACCGCCGATTAAATCATCCATGGACAGTAACCGGCTTTCCGAACTGCAGCCGCAGCCACTCTCTTCAATTTTCTTTTCTTTTACAGGGCTGCAGCCGCAACTGCTTTCCTTTTTTTTCTGTTCTGGTTCGGGACTGCAGCCGCAACTGTTCTCCCCTTTGTTCTGTTCTGTTGTACTCATTTCATTTCACCTTCAACAATTGCATGATTTCTTTAACTTACCGATAAAATCGCCCAGTAAACCATTAAATTCATTTAACCTGTCCCAGTTGATACAGTAGCACGATTTAGGCCCGTCAATCTCACCCTTTATGAGGCCCGCATCTTTCAGCTCCTTGAGATGCTGTGAAACGGTGGATTGGGCAAGGGGCATAACATTAACTATCTCACCGCATATGCATGTATTCTTTTCGGCAAGGGTGGTAAGAATTGCCAAACGCGCAGGATGGGAAAGGCACTTTGCAAACTCTGCAAGCTGCTTATCCCTGTTATTAAATTTATTTACTTTGTTCTCCGGCATTTTTTTATCGTATATCGCAAATATACGATAAAGAGGTTATTTTGTCAAGTATTTTTTGATTTTTTTTAATAACTAAAATAAAGCTGCTCAGAGTAACTATATAATTGATTTTGCAGCAAAACCATTGCTCAGAGTAACATTATGAAATTACTCTGAGCAATCTTCCCTGCTCCCTTCGGCTCCGCTCAGGGAGCGGTCGCTGATCCTGTCGTAGAAGCAAGGCCGCTATTAACATACTATGCTTGACAAATCGATTTATATGCAAAATCTTGTCGTGTCGTTAGTAAATTGATGGATTATAAATTTATTTAAAGCAATAACTTAAAGATCTGCTTATATTAAGCTTCATACATCAAAAATAGTCCTGAAATATGCCATTTCACGCTCAATGAAATATTTCTCTATTTACTCTGAGCAATAAGTTTATGATACTAACACTAAGGTTATACAATGGATAAATCCGGTTTGAATAAAAAAATCAGCGAAACCATGGGCACCAGGACATTACTGGGCGATCCCAAAAAAGCAATAATCAAGCTTTCCATACCAATGATTATAGCCATGTCGGTGCAGACAATATACCAGCTGGCCGATGCCATATGGGTATCCGGAAAAGGTCCCGAAGCCCTTGCGGCAGTGGGATTCTTTTTCCCCTTCTACATGCTGGTTAATGCATTTGCAGTGGGGCTTGGAATTGGAGGAGGCGCAGCTATTTCGCGGCGTATTGGCGCGAAAAATGCCGAATCAGCTAATTCCGTTGCCGTCCATACAATTGTACTTATGTTCATCTTATCGATACTTTTCACTATACCTCTTCTCACTTTAACAAAACCTATTTTCAGGCTCATGGGCGCTGTAAATGCATTTGACCTGACAGTATCCTATGCTCGTATAATGTTTGGAGGTACCCTTCTTATCTTTTTCTCAAATGTCGCAAACACGATACTAAGGAGCGAGGGAGACGCAAAGCGGGCAATGATGGCCCTGGTTATCGGCGCCCTCTTAAACATTATACTTGATCCTATTTTTATTTACCAGTATGAGCTGTCCCTACTGGGAATAAAATTTTCACTGGGTTTTGGACTGGGTGTTTCGGGCGCGGCTGTTGCAACAGTGATTTCAATAGGCATATCCTGCGTCTTTCTATTTTACTGGCTCTTTGTACAAAAAAACATTTACATCACCTTCAGATTCAAAGGATTCAGGTTCAAAAAAGAAATACTCAAGGATATATCAAAAGTGGGCCTGCCTTCAATTTTATCTATGATGTCCATATCCATCATGATGCTGATTCTCACTAAGGTAATTGTTATTATCGGCGGCGATGATGGTGTTGCTATATTTACAACGGGATGGCGCGTTATAATGTTTGCGATTCTTCCTATCCTGGGAATTGCAACGGCAGTCACTTCCGTATCTGGAGCAGTATACGGGGCGAAGGACTATGATAAATTGGGCACTGCCCATCTCTTTGCGGTTAAAATGGCCATAATTATTGAAATTTGTTTTGCCGTAATTACCTTTTTCCTGGCGCCTTACATAACTAAAATATTTACATGGTCACCCAATACTATGCGCATCGCAGATGACATTACCCATATGTTCAGGGTCATGTGTATTTTTTATCCCGCAGTTGCCGGCGGGATGCTTTCATCATCATTGTTCCAGGGAACAGGCAAAGGATTTTATTCTCTCACGGTCTCGGCCACGAGGACACTTTTACTGGGAGTGCCCTTCCCCATATTATTTGCAATTGTATTTAAAATGGGAATGACCGGCATCTACCTGGGAATTATTACGGCCACGTGGATCTCCAGCATTATAGCGTTTACCTGGGGAAGGCTGTATATCAGAAAACTGAAAACTGGATAAACTTCACTTGAGTCATATAATTATTTATAAATTTATTTTATATTAATCTAAAATAAGGATTTCGCACAGAGTTCACGGAGTTCACAAAGGAAAAATATGAATGAAAATGAAATTTCAGAAATTATTATTGAGTGTTCAATTAAAATACATAAACAATTAGGTCCTGGTCTACTAGAATCTGTTTGCGAGCATATACTTGCATATGAACTAAAAAGAAAGAATCTCAAAGTCGAACAACAGAAAAACATCCCTATTAAATACGATAATATAATATAAAAGGAAGGATTCAGAGCTGATTTAATTATTAATGATAAAGTTATAATCGAAATAAAATCAATCAAGGACCTTGAACCTATTCATGCAAAACAATTACTAACATATTTACGTTTATCAGATAAGAGACTTGGTCTTCTAATTAATTTCAATAAAGAATTACCTAAAAAAGGTATAAAAAGAATAATAAATGGAGTTATAGAATAAGCTTAGAAATAATACTTTGTGGGCTTTGCGAGCTCTGTGTGAGACATCTTTACAATTGACTGTAAGTTTTAAGCAAGGAGAGATAATATGAAAATAGTTTCAATAAACGGAAGCAGCACAGGCAGTAAAGGCGTTACAGGACAAACACTGCAGGGAGTCATCAAAGGGGCTATAGAATCGGGCGCAAATGTGGAGTCATTTGTACTTGCGGATATGGAGATAAACCATTGCAGGGCCTGCAAAACCTGCCAGAAAACAGGTAAATGCGTCATAAACGACGACTACCCCAAAATACAGGATGCCCTGCTTAAAGCAGACGGTGTTATACTTGCAAGCCCCAACTATATAAGAAACGTAAGCTCACTCATGAAAGCATTTTTAGACAGGGGGTTTTCCCTCCTCTTCCATTGCCAGGCAATGGCGGGCAAGTACGGCGCTGTTGTTGTAGCTTCGGCAGGGCCCCAGTACCAGCCGGTGGTTGACTACATGATGCATATTACCGGCACCATGGGAAACTGGAAAGTAGGCAGTGTTGTTGCCGCAAGCGCAATGATGGATGATGCCGATACCAGGAAAGAATTGATCGACGAAACCATGGAACTGGGCCGAAATCTTGCTGAAGCTATAAAAACAAAAAAGCCCTTCCCGGAACAGAAGAAAGAGCGTGAAGAAACATTCGAAATAATGCGATGGCTCGTGGAAACTATAAAGGACAGTGCCCCATTTGAATATGAATACTGGCAAAAAAACCACGTCTAAACTGTAGACTTTATACTTTTAAACCGAAGAAACAACTGCATACACATAATAGGTCAGTGAAGCAGCTCCCATGAGCACATTAATTGGCCCCATGTCGGGAGAGAAAATTTTTATAATTCTTATTATAAAAAGCCCCGAAAGTCCCATGAAAACATACACTCCAAAGGAAGTGGGCATTTTCATAAATATAACAAACTCCCAGAGGACGAGCTGGTCATAATAGCATAAAAATAATGCCGCAAATATTGAAAATAGAATCCCCATTGATATAAAAAGACTGTCTGTAAAGACTTTATCCTTTACCTTTTCTGTTATCAGTTCTTTTATCCTTGATGAAAATATGCCAAGGGAAATGCCTGTGGCCATGGCAAATAGTTCCCATAAGAGCATGGGCCCTTCAAACCTCCGGGCCTCCTGCCCCATTAAATGCCTCACTAAATTCGAACCTTCTATGAACATTACAATGGCAATTATAAAAAAAACAAACCCGAAAAATCCCGGAAAAAAAGAAAATCCCCATTCCCTGAATTGAACCACTATGAGTGTCATTTGCCATAAAATAAAAAAATGGAGCAGAATATTGGCGGCATAGACAAATTCAAGGCTTAACAGCCCTGGCAGATCTAACCGCTTGGAAAGCACCTCAGTTAGAAAAAAATGCACATAAAGGGCTATTACAACATCAAATGCTGCCTGGTTTAAATCAATTCTGAAATATTCTTTTATATTCATTTCATCGACTCCAATACCTCAACCAGCAGTTGCGCCTTCTTTCTGGCCTTCCCGTGTAAACGTCTGCTTATTATATATGCAATCAAGAGGCCTATGAAAGGCGATATCAACAGGGCTAAACTCCACTGGGGAAAAAGTGTTACATTCATTAAATGCCCGGGCAGGGAAATTGAATATGATCCCACTCCCCTGGGAGTGAAATTGCTGGTGATAAGTGGAGAAAACAAAAAAACCGTTACTATGCAAAGGGTAATCACGGTGAGCATTGAGAAAATTGTCCTTGCCATTGAAAGGTTACAATGAAACTCAATTTCAGTGCCTTCGCTTCGTGGAGAAAAATTAACGTGGGTATATGATTTAGAATGTTCCCTGCGTATGAAATATCCCACGGGTACAATTTCACCCTTTCTTTTAAAAACTCTTTTTACTGCACTAGTTAATTCATGAATGGCATTGGGATTTACTTTGGGGTCCAGCTGCTTGCCGGTTTTAGCAATATGGCTGAATGCAAGCCGACCCACTTCCCTTTGAGGCAGATGTCCCACCATAATATCACGATAGGCTTCATATCCAACTTCACACTCGTTAATTTTGGGCAATTCTTCTACTAAGGATATTAACCGGGTTAAAGATTCTTTAAGCTTTTTTTGTCTCATGAATCTTTTAGCTATCGATACGGCAACCTGGATTATGAGAGGCAGCAGGTAAATAATAAAGTTGGAATTTAAAATATCAATGATACTCCAGATGTCCGCTATGGCTTCTGAAACAGGCCTAAAGGCCGGGTGGCTGATATCAACTACCTTCTTAAACCACGAAAGGCCCTTGCCGGTTGATATTTGTGTGGCATAACTGTGGAAAAAACTGACAGTAAACCATATCAGCAAATACTTATAAATGGCCGATAGGAATGCCCTGGGCACATTAAATGCCTGCATCGTGGCACTGATCTCATTTTCCCCATCTTCAGATATATCCACTTCAATTACGGGGATTGAACTGCTGAGCCATCCGTTTCCATATACATAACCGGCACGGTCAAAAACTCTTTCGCATGCGGAAAAGACAAAGTCCTTATCAATGGCTCTTTTCAGCTTTGCAGTGAGGTGAAGCTTAAACAAGCCATGCTCCCACCCGCGGGTGAAATTGCTGTTTCCATTTTTATCCACTAGAGCATCTCTCTAATTATCGGGCTTTCAAAATATTAAATCTTACAAAAACCTGAAGCAAATAACTATTACAAAATCACTCTAAGCTGCTTTCCGCTTTTCCCTGTAGTGCTTTATTGCCAGTATAATCAAACCCACGGAAAGCAATATGAGAACAAGGTCCCCCGCCGCAAGCATGTAATTGCCCTTTGGAAGATAATCATTAATTAGCAAAAAAATAAGTGAAGCAACGGTTGTAATAAGCATGAATATACCCGGGATAAGGGCGAACATATATTTTTTCCCCTTTTTTAAGAGCCACAGGCTTACTGTGATGAGGGTCAATGCGGCAAGCATCTGGTTTGCCGCTCCAAAAAGCTTCCACAGCTGTTTGAATGCATTAAAATATGCCAGTATAAACATGAAGGCAACACATATGAATGAATTAAAGAGGTAAGTATTAAGGATTTTAGGCACCTTCTTAAAAAGCATTCTCCAGAGTTCTTCCAGGAGATACCTGTTCAACCTCACCGCCGTATCCAGTGTTGTCACGACAAACCCCTCAACCATAAGTATGCCGAAGATTGAGCCGTAAATTACGGGCAGCCCCACAGACTTGTTTAAAAGCCCCCCCATGCCCAGTGCGAAAGCAAGTACGGGGTTAGACTTAATACCTGCTTCAACGGGAAAAACGAGCATACAGAATTTATCAAATTTCAGGCCAACACCAATAGCGATAATAACACCCAGGGCAAGTATGGCTTCCAGCACCATTCCTCCGTAACCCACTGTCCGGGCATCGGGCTTTTCCTTTGAAATCTGTTTGGACGTGGTCCCCCCGGCAACAAGGGAATGAAAACCGCTAATCGCACCGCATGCAACGGTAATAAAAAGGATTGGCCAGATATAACCCAGTTTCATTGACCCCATGGAAACATTAAATGCAGGGGCATTAATCGTGGCTCCCTTAAAACCCATTATAAAAATACCCACAACCATGGCGGTTACTCCACCGTAAAGAAGAAAGGAGTTAGTAAAATCCCTCGGCTGAAGTATTATCCATACGGGAATTCCCGCTGCAATAATGGTATAGATTGAAAGGATAACCATCCATGGCATGGCATCAATTTTTATGGGAAAGGCAAGCCCTATCTGGATGGATATAAAACATACGGCAATTGCTATAATAGTCATAATGATGTTATTGATATTCTTTTTATACAACAAATAGCCGATTATTGGTGAACATAAAGTTATAATTATAACAGAAGTTGATGCTATCCCTCCTACAACGGCATAGGTTATTCCCTTTTCAACTACAGTCTGAATACCAAGGCTCTGTGCTGATGTAAAGAATGTCACGGGATACTTTGATGACAGTGCGGTAGTTGTGAGAGTGAGAAACACTGATGTAACCATGAGCAGCATTATGATTGTAAAACCGATAAATAGAAGAAAGCCCGTTTTCCCCATGGTCTTTTCAGCTAATTCCGCCATGGACTGCCCCTTCTCCCTGATGGAAGCAAGCAGTGCCGAAAAGTCATGGACAGCTCCAATAAAAATAGTGCCTATTAATAGCCATAGCCAGATGGGCACAAAACCGAAAATCAGCCCCACACAGGGACCAACAATGGGGCCGCCTCCTGCTATCGATGCAAAGTGATGTCCAAAAACAACAAACTTGCGCGTGGGGACATAGTCTACGCCATCGTCTATTTCCACAGCCGGGGTTATATTTTTTTCATCAACGTCAAATATCTTCTCAATCCAGCGTGCATAAAACCTGTAGCCCAGGTACAAAACCACCAGAGATATTACCATTATCAAAAGGACATTCATTTCTGCCTCCTCGTTTTATCATATTTTTCTAATTTGATTTTGCAATAATTATGAGTCAATAAAAAAATGAGATGCCCTGTAATTTCTTTTTCTTATAATTCTTGAAAAGAATTACAACATAATGCTTGACAAACATTTTAATATGAAATCTTTTCTAATCAAAAAAAAGGGTAATTATGCATGATAAAAAAATGTCTATTATTCATAATATTTATATTTTTAACGGGATGCTGCTCAAAGCCGTGGAAGAAGTATCACGGGTTATCCAAACCTGATATCTCTTTCCGCACGGGAAGTGACGGAGGTTATGACATATATGTATGGAAATGCAGGAACAAAAAGCGGATAGCAATTTATAAATTTACCGCGTCATTTACCTGCAAAGAACCGCAAAAAGAAGAATCCCCCTGCGGAACCCTTACGCCAATTGAAAATAAATTCAAAGAAACCCCAAAGAAAAAAGTACCGGAGTTTTTAAAGTGGAATGAAAATTAAATTTGCGAAAATACTGAATACTATAATATCAATATCAATGGGAGGCTTTATTATGAAAAAAATTACTATATTTTTTATTTCCCTCATGCTTTTTTTCACGGGAATGGGTTTGCATTCCGATGAAAAAACTGCATCAATAAAAATTGAAAAAATACCATCATCCATAGAGGAATTCGTGACCCTTAGAAACAGGGTATCAGTATCACCTCAGGGCGGGGCCACAATGATGGTCATAGCCCTCTATATCTATTCGATAAACGAGAAACTGGGAACTAAATGTCTCACAGTTGCAATTGACAGAAAATTTATTTCAAAGAGTAACAGCGGTTACAAGGGATACAGCCCGTGGACATCTGAACTGCGTAAATTCAAAAGAAGAATTCAAGGTAAAAATTCCTATAAAATCCGGGCATACTTCCCCGGGACAGTCACTAAAAACTGGTATAAGCTGCCCGGAGGCCCATATGTATTTAAATGGGTCAGCAACCCCTATAGCAGCAGGAAAAAAGGTATTTATAAATACATGCTGAAAACCAATGGTGCGGATTTTCCCAGGCCAATGAGGGTACGCAAAAACAACAGGGGCATCTGGAAGGCATATGAATGGTCAAGCTTTACACTGGGAGTTAAAAAACCAAAAGTTGTTATGAATGATGACCTGTAGAATCTAAAATCTTAATATCACAAACAAAAGGAAATATAATATATCATGAAAGGTAAACTGAAAATAACCGCAATTATTTTAATATCAATAATTTGTGCTGCAGCCCTTGTTGTAGCGGGCCGCATAATCATTAAAACTCCCGTTACCTATTGCGGTGAAGGCGAAAAGGACGGGCCATGGAAAAACTGCAACCCCCGGCGTTATAATGTGGACGGCCCTGCGGAGAGACTTCTCAACAAGGGGGTAAGCAAAATTATCATGGTGGACATGACAGTGGGAGGGCCAAGGTTCTATAAATCCTTTAATACCCTGCAGATGTCTAAGCGTGCCATTGCAGCATGGACAAAGCGCCAGAAAGATTCCAGGACACCTGTAAAAAGTGACCCAAAAAAATTTGGAGTCCTCCTGGCAGTGCATGGCGGTTTTAACAGGTATAGTGCGCAAAACCTGTGGGACTCGGTTATCCAGATATTTTCCCATGACAGAAATAATTTTCCCAGCCGATTTATAATCTGGAACAGCTGGATGTGGCCAATAATTTTAAACTCAGGCGAATCAACAAAATATCTGAGAAGTTACAGGTTTCAGTATGAGCGCATTGGAGGAAAAGACCCCTTTCATACTATTACGAAAAACCAGCTGATGAAAATGAAAAACGAGCTGACCAGGCTGGCGAAAAAAACCGGTATCAAATTCGAAGTGGAACGGGTGGGCTGGATAAGCGGGGACGACCCGTCACATTACCCCTACCCCCGTTTTATGCTGAAGCCGGATTACGATACAAACCGTGTTAAAACAGCTATTCCCATTGTCTGGGTTAATGACATAACAAACCTTATGGAGCGTTCATATCCCGACGAACCAAAAAACTGGACAAGAACATCCGGCATTCCCAAAAAGGACCGCAAGGTGCCCTTAAAAGGATCTCCCAATCCCATAACAACGGACCCTGAACTTGCCCGTCTTCATGTAGATGCAATTACTGCAGGAATGTCAGAAGCAGTATCACCGTCAGAAACAGGGGTGATACTACTCAACCATGCACTTCGGGATAACGGTGAATTCTTTGACCCGAAGATCGATGATACGGTGGCACTTAATAAACTCATAAAAACAGGCCTATTGAAAAAATATCCGCGTTTGAAACCAGCAAACATTATTGGCGGCTTCATGGGTATAAAACTCAAAAACCCAAAAAACGGGAAACTGGAACCAACTCGTAAAATGCGGGGCGAAAACCAGGGCTGGGCATGGCTCTACGAGAGCAATAAAAAAATGCCCGGAAAAGAATGGGGATACAGGTACTGGGATGCCCTGGATTACCTCATGAAAAAAGGGGTTAAACATATTGTCATCGGATTTCCCCAGATAGTTTCCGATTCCGTCCTTAACCTGGTTGAGGTCCATAACATGTTTTCCAAGGAGATTGGTTATAAAACATGGCTCTATCACAATAAGCCCGATTATAAGCATTATCCAGGCATTGGACATCCCTTTGCAGATTACTGGGGCATCTGGGTCAGCAGTGATTGCGGAAAAGTAAAGTGCTGTTTAAAAATGGGAGGATGCGGCAAAGACCGTCCCTACCCTCCTAAAAGGCAGGCAAAGGAGAGCTCTAAAATGAGTGCTACAGATCCTTCCCTTGGTTTTGATAATTCAGCCTTCGGTAACCTGGGCTACAACCCTAAACTGGGGCCTCCCGATGAAAACAAACCGGTACAGAAGCAGTATGGAGGCACATGGGCTCTTTACCGGCCGCCCAACGACAACCCGCGATTAAGTAAAATGATGGCAAAGCATGTTTTCCGTACTGCTATTAATATGATTAAAAAGTAACATTAAAAATGAGAAAATCAAACTGCTGAGGTCGCAGAGAAATGCAGAGAATGAAAGAGTGTAAAGTAATAATTTTCATAAAAACTGAATAAGGATAAATTTTTTACTAAATAATACATATAACAATGTTAAATGGATGAAATTTATTCGATAATATTACATCATAGGAATCTCTTCGTTCTCCGCGGTTAAAATAAGATTATTAATTTTCTTTAATTATTATGGATTACTGGAAAGATTTCTACGAAAAAACAGAAATAAATAATGGCCTGTACTGGTCAGCTGAATTTCACAGCCTCAATGAAAGATATGATGACCTGTACTATGTAGTTACAGTTTACAAAAAAGATATCCATGAGTACATCCCCCGTAAAAGATTCGGTGTAGTTGTTGACGTGCCGTTACATGGGAAAAATGCAGATGAAAAACATGATGTGATTTTTACTGACCTTTCTAATCGGGCAAGAAAAGGGAAAACAAATATACCCAAAGATGTCCTGTGGAAAGGCATAGGCCAGGATAATATTGACAAGCTATGAATGAAAGTAAATTAAATTTAAAATCGACAATATATTTATTAGCAGTTTTTATCGCTTCCTTTTTGTTTTTTTATTTTATGCAAAACATGGAAAGCCTGGCTGACCCCGACTCCTACTATCACGCAAAAATGGCCCGCCTCATGATCGAGAAGGGATTTATATTTAAAAAATTCCCGGCCATGAGTTTTACAATCCTCAAGGATAACTACGTGGACTATCACTGGCTGTACCATGCTTCACTGATTCCATTTGTAAGCATATTCGGGGATCTCATGGGTGTCCGCATTGCCACGATTTTTTTAACTTCCCTGTTCCTGACAATTTTTTATTTTATCTTGCAACGGAATAACATAAAACACCCCGTTCTGTTTCTGTTATTGTTAACTACAGTGCCAACATTTACTTTGCGGCTGTCCATTGTTAAGGCCAATGCTGCTTCACTCTGTTTTTTATTTTTGGGAATTAACCTCATTTTGAAAGACAGGCGCAGGTGGTTGTTTTTCCTCAGCATGGTTTATGTATGGTTTTACGGGGGATTTATTTTACTGGCTGGAGCATCGCTCATATATATAATATCTCTGGGGATTAAAAACATGCTGGATAATTCCGCTGAAATATTAAAGGCAAAGGTCATTTACGGGCGAGCGGTAAAATACTTTTTCAAGGGAACATTATTTCCCCGGGGCTGGAAAGCATTCCTCGCGGTTTTAGGAGGAAATCTCACGGGTATGCTAATCAATCCCTATGCATTTTCAAACTTCAAGTTTTACTGGGTACAAATATATAAAATTGCAATGGCGGGTTCTCCCGGGGGCTTTGACCTTGGGCGCGGCTGGTATTCAATATCGGGCTTATCATTATTGAATGAAACAGTTGTGCTGATCATAGTACTCATTATCCTTATCGCCCTATTACTAATATTAAAGGTCAAGGTAAATTTTGAGTTTGTTTTTTTCGCGACACTTACAATAGCATTTATAATCCTTACAAAAAGATCGATCCGAATGTTTGAGTATTCAACCCCTCTGAGTGCCTGGTTTTTAGCAGTTGGGTTTAAACTTTTAGTTCAATCTATATCAGGGGAGCAACTAATCAATACATTTGATAAATTACCGAATACAAAAATACCCCTCAAGGGAATTTCATTTGTTCTTGCTACAGCTGCAATTTACATAAGTTTCTTCCTTGTAATTAATAGAATTACAAGCGTAAAAAAGATGCTGTACAACCATCCCCTGCAACATCTTTCGGGCCCTGCAAAGTGGCTCAAAAAAAACACCTCAAAAGGTTCAATTGTTTTTAATGCAGGCTGGGATGACTGGCCCTTCCTCTTTTATTTCAACAACCATAACAATTACCTGGTTGGGCTGGACCCCATATTTATGTATGAATATGATACTCATAAATATAAATTATGGTTCAAGATTATTAATGGCGGGGTCAAAGAAAATCTTGCCCGTACAATCATCAAAAATTTTAATTCCAATTATATTGTATTCAGCAAAAAGATAAAGTTTAGCAGGTTTATGAAGAACCTGAAGGACAGTAAAAAAGTCACCATGGTTTTTAAAGATATATCGGGATTCGTCTATAAATTAGAATAGTATAATTCTTAATGTTTCAAAAACTCAAAATTTGAAAAAAAAGAGCCCCATGTCAATTAAACATGGGGCTTTTACTTTTTACAATTAATATTAAAACAGGATGGTTCAGTACAGGTCGCAGGTTATACTTCCACCATTGACACATGGATTTTCATAACCGGTCATCTCCCAGCATGCACCATCTGTCCATCCGGGATCATTGGGCCATACGGGAATTGTAATCATCCCGTATTTCAGGGATTGTACAATTGCAGTTTCAACTGGCGGAATAATGCATACAGAATGCAGCGATGGATCATTACAGGCCTGCTGAAGGCATGTCCTTGTCTGAGACAAAGTAAAAACACAATCGTCAGGATCGGCAAACTGGCAATAATCTCCACTTGCCAGATTTTCACATGTTCTCAGCATATAATTATAGATATCCATCTTTGACTGTTTTTCATAATTTGGATGGTCAAAATCTCCAATGAAGTCCATGCAGCTCATCCTTGATTCATTATATGCTGCCCTGCATCCGGTTACCTTTGCGGGGTCAAAACAATCTTCGGGACAACACATGAGTGTTTCATCCGCCTCGCACGTCCCATTTTTATTGCATGGCACATCGGTACACCTGGGCCTATCATCCTTACAGCTTAAATATACAATTCCCAGGATTATCAATAAACATCCGAAAATGATTTGAACTTTCTTATTAAGCATATCTACCTCACCTATAATAAACTATTCCAGTATAACATTTTTTATTTCATCGCACAATCTATGGTACCCTGTGAAGCAAAATGGCACTTGTCACAGTCTGAATAAACGGTATATGTATCATGCCCTATGCCGTGACAATTAATGGAACATGAAGTTTTGGGATGCCAGGTAACAGGGGGAGGAGCACATGCACCGTTCCCTCCATGGCAGGCGGCACATTGCGGTACTGTTTCAGAACCATTATGATCTCCGACGGACAAACCGGATATTGAATGGCAGCCTGAGTCTGAACAATCATTTTGATGCCAGCCCGTATGCCCGCAGGCAAGAATAATGGAGCTGCCAACAGTTGAATTGTCCGAGCATTCAAATCTGGATAAATCAACTGAAGTGGTATCATTACAGGCCCAAAATAAAACAATAACTAAAACCGGCATTATCCATTTTACAAAATTCATTAAGTACACTCCTTGTGGATTTCAGTTAATTTTCAAACTATTAAGATTTAAAGAATTATCAATATAAATCACATGTTAAAAATTCGTCATTCTCGATCATAGTTCCGCCCATACCAAGATCTGGTTCTCTTTCGCATATGAGCTGAAAACCGGAATTGGGTAACCTGTTGTACAAAATTGTTCCATTTTCATCTTTATCAAGCGCACATAAAACCGCAGCATCATCTGTGCAGGTATTGTATAAAGCCGTACATTTCTCATCCTGAGTAACTTTCGCCGGCAGGCAACCTGATGGTTGCTGACAGGCATTTGGAAAATCCATGGCCTGTTCTTCACAGTGGGCCTTTATATTATCAAAGTTCCATGCATTAACGTTTTCAGTATCAATTACATAATCAATATAGGCCATTACCCCCTTGTCAGCTTCAAATGAACATGTGCTTATTTTGCTGGCATTCCAGTCTGCACTGCTTGTAATTCCGGGACAACTATCTCCGTCATCCTTACAGCTGATAAAAGCAACTCCAAGAATTATTACTAAACATACAAAGATAATATGAACATTTTTGTTTAACATGATAACCTCTCAAGATAATTTTTTGCATATATGTTATTACATAATAATATGAAATAACTATCATACCATAACAACTTATAAATCTACTTAATTTTACAGATTCTGAAAAATCAAGTAGATTAATTTTAAAATTTGCCATCAATTAGAATATCCAGTGAAAATGCTTATGGAACATCAGATATATCTTTCAATAATGAATATTCCTTGACATAATCATTTTTTATCCAATTGTTATAAATTAAATTCGCTCCAGGGGAGAAACCATCATGAACAGATCTATAATCTTCGCATCAACACTTGTTTGCATCTTTTTTATAATTGCAGGATGCAAAAAGGACAGTGGTGGCTGTGAAACAGCAGAATATATTCCCGTAAAAATTGCCGATACCGGGCAAGTAATGTGCTCATCCGGCCCGGATGGAAATGAGGCAATGGTTAACTGCGATTCCGTTGCAGTTTCAGGACAGGATGGCAATTATACTGATATTCCCAAAGCGCGCAGATTCTCAGGCCCAACACAGCACGGAACATATTCAGATGATCATACAACAGAAGATAATGTGACAAAACTGGTCTGGAAAACCTGTACCGAGGGTATGGAATACAACGGCGCTAATTGCACGGGAACCGCAGAAACCATGACATGGCATGATGCAACTGATACATGCTGTGCCCTTAATTCAGCAAACAGCGGCTCCGGATATGCAGGAAGAACCGACTGGCGGCTGCCTTCCATAAATGAACTGATAACCATAGTTGACTATGGCAAAAGCGAGCCGGCAATAGACGAAACCTATTTTCCCAATACCCAGGGAGCTGGCCTGGGTGAAACACCATACTGGGCTTCCAGTGAATTTAGAAATAAAAAAAGCAGCTATGTGCTGTACTTTAATAATGGAACCGTATTATACTGGAATAAATCGGATTCTGTCTATGTCCGCTGTGTTTCAGGCCAATAATTGATTAGATGTTCATTCCATATTTTTTGAGGAGACTAAAATGAAAAGATTAACATTTACCATGGTATTTATTTCACTCGTCTTTTGTATAATTCTATATGCAGCAGGAAGCTACACTGACAATAGCAATGGAACCATTAAGGACAATATAACCGGACTTACATGGACCAGGTGCAGCATGACAGATGCAAATTCATCAAACCCGGTAATGGACAACACTACTGGCTGTACTAATACCCCGGGTATTGGCAAATGGACTGATGCGATGGCTGCCTGTGAAAATCTCGATTTTGCTGGAAAGACGGACTGGCGGCTTCCAAATGTTGTGGAATTGCACAGCCTGGTAGATGTGGATAAAAGCCCATTAATTGATACTGCATTTTTTCCCAACATCCCCGGCATTTTTGCTTATTACTGGACATCAACAACCTACAATGGCGCCATTGGCAGTTCATCTCCCATTTGCTCCCCCAAAACAAATTGCGCCTGGTATGTCAACTTTAATGACGGCTATGTTGAAGGCGATAAGATAAGAAGTATCAAGTCCACGGAGAACTATGTCCGGTGCGTTTCCGGGCCATGATTGGGATGAATTACATGCAGTCTCTATATTTCTAAGGCTTAATAGGTAACATTGGCTTCATATGGATAACCCCACCGTTCCCAATAACCATATACAGGTTCATCAGTAAACTCAATCCTGTAAACATACTTTGCGTTTTTATAGCCCCACTTATAGGGAATTATAAGCCTTAAGGGAAAACCGTGCCCCAATGGTATAGTTGATCCATTAGCGCCAAAGGCCAGCATGGTTTGGGAATTCAGCGCATCAGCAATTGGAATAGACTCATTGTATATATCATTTAATGTATGAAAAGTCACATGTGTTGCACCAGGTAGGGGTTCAACAATATTAATGAGAGTGGAAAGACGAATGCCGTTCCATGGGACACCATATACTGACCATCCCGTGACACAGTGAAAGTCTGCTGTCTGATTATACCGCTTAAGGCACAATAAGTCATTAAAGGATTGTGTTGTAGGGGTTTTTACAAGACCGTCAACGGTAAGGTTCCATTCATTAAGGATCTTTACCAGGTCCTGCGGGTCCACTATGTATGTTGTAAAATCACTGAAAGTTTCACTATTTTCACTTCCTGGATTAAAGCTAATACCCTTATCATCTAGAATGCTCTCACAACTATCATCCAGGCTACTGCATGCCTTTATTAATCCACTGCCAAGGCCAATAACAACGGCCTTGCCAAACCAATCCAGCAATGAGCGGCGGGTCACCGGTATTTTACCAATATCTTCCGGTTTAATAATTTTCTTCATTAAAATCACCCCTTAAGTTTTATTTACATATTGGCATAACTCAGTATGTTACTTTACCTTCATAGGGATAACCCCTTTGTACCCAAAAACCATTTACAGGCTCGTTAGTCAATTCGATCCTGTAAACATACTTTGGGCTTTTATAACCCCATTTTCCCGGCACAACAAGCCTTAAGGGGAAACCATGCTTTAAGGGGATAGTCGACTCATTAATTCCAAAGGCCAGCATTGTTTTTGAATTTACTGCATCTGCAATCGGCAAAGATTCATTGTATATGTTATTCACAGTGTGGAAAGTAACATGTGTTGCACCTGGCAGGGGCTCAACAATATCAAAGAGAGTCGAAAGACGAATACCATTCCATGGGATATCATATACAGACCACCCTTCAACACAATGATGATCAGCTACCTGATTATAACGCTCAAGAGCCAGGATATCATTAAAGGATAATACAGTACTACTGTTTACCAGCCCGTCAACAGTAAGGTTCCAGCTACTGAGAATTGAAACAAGATCCTGCGGATCAACCGTTCTCTCCTTTAAATTGCAATAAAACTCATCGCCATTTTCACCGGGAACAAAGCTAATTCCTTCACCCGTTTCGGATATTGAACATGTTATTTTATCACGGCCAAGACTATTGCAGGCCCATATTAGTTCACTGCCTAATCCGATGACAACAGCCTTGCCAAACCAATCCAACAGTGAGCGGCGGGTCACCGGCATTTTACCTATATCTTCCGGTTTGATTATTTTCTTAGTCATAATAACCTCTCAATTATAAAGGATGAATATAATTACTGAAAATGAAACCATGAATAAGTTACAAAGATTACAATTTTGTAACAATATCATATCAATATTATACAAATATTTACAAGAGAAGTCATTAATTAATGGTAATTAATTGTAATTTAATTTGTAAAATTAGCAGTTAAGAATTGAGCCCAACATCAAACTAACGGGTTAAAACTTCACCGGTCTTAAGGTATTTTAAAAATCCCTTAATAAATTTCAGAAGCCTGCTTTTAGTTTGCCCTGCCAGGTTTTCCCTTTCCGATTCAGTAAGTGCCCTCAATGGCGACAACTCGGAATACTCGATTATAAGCCTCATACGATCCTTTTCAAATTCTCTGAAAATATTTATTTCCTGGTAATAGGGCATATACCGAAAGGTGTGAATATAATACGGATGATAGGAATGAGAAATTTTACCTATTTTTTTATATATGTAATAGTGGATTCTGCTCCACACCTTTTCCGATTCTCTCTTATCAAAATAGACGCTCTTAATATAGGTAATCTTATCCTTTTTATCAACAATGCCAAAGGTAGAACAGGCAAGTGTAAAACATGTAAAAAATACGAGGCTCTTAAATATTTTATTCATCTCTCATCCCCTTATTATAACATTTTCACTATGTTCAATAGCAACCGGTCTATTTTCATAAACTCATTTACAGGAATTATACACTCTGCACATAAAATATCTATTGTCAAGAAATTAACTTATCCATGAAAAAATGATTTTAATACTCATGAGATTGCATAAAACTTACTTGACAATTATAATAATTGCAATAATATTCATAGGGTTTCATTATAATACATATACAAAAATTGGCAAAGATTTATAGAAATTCTACATGGGCATTTCATTAAAAATAGCAAGGAGCAATTTATGAATAAACAGAGCACAATACTGCTAGTTGATGATGATACAACCTTTTTAGAAACAACTAAAATTGCGCTGGAGAACAACTACAATATTATTACAGCCACAAATGGTTCAGAATGCCTGGAGATTATAAAGACAGGCAAGCCCAATCTAATCATTCTTGATGTCATGATGAGTCATCTTGGAGAAGGGATTAATGTTGCCAGGGAAATAAAGACAAGGGAAGAGACTAAGGACATTCCAATCATTATGCTCACTGGTGTTGATAAAGTTTATGACATGTCCACACAAATTGACAAGTCCCAATATAGCCATAGTGAATTATGGCTTGAGAAACCCATAGACAACGAACAGCTGCTAAAAGAGGTTGAAACAATACTTGCAAGAAAATAAGTCAGAACTGAGACAGCTGTTTTTTAAAGATTTACGATTTACCGTTGATTTATCAATTTCATTCCGATGGGCAATTGCCATCACTCTGCTCGTTTTGCCTTTCACCCTTCCCTATCTAAATATAAACATTAATACCATTCCCATTGTCATTACGGCATTTATTATTTTACTGTATAATTCATTTTTTTTCTTTACATTGAAAACACGTCTTAAAAATTTTAAAAATGAGTGGGACCCCGGGCTCTTCCCGCTTTACAGAAACATTGGACGGCTGCAAATTATTTTTGATTACATAACACTCGTTGTAGTGCTTTATTATATTGGCGGGCTCCATACAAACCTCTTTTTCATAATACTCTTTCACCTCATTTTAGGTTCAATTATTTTATCAAGGTACTACATGTACGCAATAACAATAATTACCATAATTATATATGCAATATTGTCACTTTTAGAATTACACGATATAATACCCTACTATAATATTTATAACATCCCTAAAATGACAACCTACAGAACAATATTTATCAATACCGTCATACATTCGGGGACCATGTTCAGTGTGATAATATTGGTCTCAATACTTTCTAACAGGATTAGGGATGACAATATTCAATTAGGCGCCATCAAACAAAAACTTGAGGTAAATCTTGAGGCAATTACCGCACTGGAAATAAGAAAATCAAAGTTTATGCGGCAATCAGCTCATCAACTCAGGTCTCCCCTGGCAACAATAATATCAGCACTCAATGTTTTACACAAAAAACTTATCCCCATTGATTCCGAACGTGCATATAATCTTATTGATGGTGCGCATGACAGGGCAACATCTCTCCTCAATATAGTTAAAGAACTGCTCAGCTTGAGCAGAATACGGGAGGAGAAAAACAATATCCTCTATAACTATAATTTGAATTTAATATTACTTATTGAAGAGATTATCTATACAAACAACCAGTTAATTGAAAAGACAAATTTGTCAATTAAACGAATCTACAGAATTAATGGCGAAAAGTTTATTCAAGACCATATTTTCCATGACCAGAAAAGCCTGGCAGAATTCGTAAAATCCATGCCTCGGGGAAATCTCGCCAAAGGAAATAGAGAAAATTTAAAAGACGCCTTCTCCAATTTAATTCAAAATGCAATAAAATATTCACATGATAATGGTAGCATAACAATTGAAATGATATTCAATAATAGCACCAACCATTGTACATTTAAAATCTGTGATGAGGGCATTGGGATTGACAAGGAATATATTGATGAAATATTTATTGAATTTGTCCGCTCTCCAAATGCCAAAGAATATCAAAACGAGGGAACAGGACTTGGACTTGCCATTGCAAAAGAAGTTTTCAATGCTCACAGATCTGAAATTTCCGTAACATCGATAAAAGATGAAGGTACCGTTTTTACCGTATCCATAAACCTGGATGGAGCAATTTAAAAAGACCTTGACACCATCCGGAGAAACAGGAATGAATATTAATTTATAAAACTTATCTTTGGAGGTTATCAATTGAAAAGGGACAGCAAGAAAATTGGTAGAAAGTCATTTCTAAAGGGACTTGGTCAAACAACTGTAAGCACATCACTTTTGCTTTTGGGATATAAACAAAAAAAAGGTTTAGCAGCTGATAAAAGTAAAACAAGATTCCCCCAGGTGCCAAAAAGAAAACTTGGCAAAACAGGAACCAAAGTTCCATGTCTTTCCCTGGGAATGAACTTCAACACCATTGGCAGCCAGCTTATTTTACATAAAGCGTTTCAATGGGGCATAACATACTGGGATACGGCAAACTCCTATGCCGGCGGCAACAGCGAATTGGGGATCGGGAAATTCATAAAGAAAAACAGGCATTTAAGAAAAAAGCTCTTCCTTGTAACCAAAGCATCCCATGCTGAAAGTCCAAAAGAAGTGGAAAAGCGCCTTCAGCTTTCTCTGAAGAGGATGAATACAAGTTACATTGACCTCTATTACGGATACCACGCATTAACAGATCCCGATGACTTAACCAAAGAACTCGCAAGATGGGCGGAAAGAGCCAAAAAACGCAACCTCATCAGGCATTTCGGTTTCAGCACTCACAACAATATGGCTGAATGCTTAATGAAAGCATCCAAACTTAAGTGGATAGATGCCATCATGCTCCCCTATAATTTTATGCTTAAACAAAATAAGGAAATGCAAAAAGCCGTGGATGCGTGCCGGAAAGCCAACATTGGACTCATTGCAATGAAGGTCCAGGGCAAAAGGATGCGGATGAAAGGCAGTGAAAGTATCTATAAACATTTCATAAAAAAAGGCTATACCGAAGGCCAGGCAAAAATTAAGTATATCCTTGAGGACAAAAAGATAAGTTCTGCATGTGTTATGATGGAAAGTGTTTCCCTCATAACAGAAAACGCAGCTGCCGTTATTGACAAAAGCAAGCTTTCCGTGACCGATAGAATCTTTTTCCAGGAATATGCCAGGCAAAGTGCCTGTGAATATTGCGCGGGCTGTTCATCTATTTGCAACAGGGCATTACCGGAAGCACCTTATGTCAGCCATATCATGCGTTACTTAATGTATCACAACAGCTACGGACATGAAGAAAGAGCAAGAATGCTATTCTCAGAAATACCCATTGAGGCTAGAAACAGGCTGCTAAAAGCTGATTTCACCATTGCAGAGGCAAAATGCCCGCAAAATCTTCCCATTGCTTCCCTGGTTGCCGAAGCTTTTAAAAAACTATCATGATTGTTGGCAGGTGAATAGATTATGATTCTCTATGTAGGAGCAACGGGCCTCCTTGGTGGCAAAACGGTTGAGGAGCTTGTTAAAAGAGGAAAAAAAGTAAGGTGTCTTGTAAGAAAAGGCTCTGACTCAAAGAAACTTAAAAAACTCGGTGTTGAACTGGTTACAGGTGATGTGCGTAACAGCAAATCAATTAAAAAGGCATTAGCCGGAGTTAGTACTGTCATTAGCAGTTTCGCCACAAACATGTCAAAAGATAAACGGGTATCCAACCTTTGGGAAAACGATTATGAAGGAAATCTATCCCTCATAAAGTTTTCTAAAGAAGCGGGAGTTAAAAAATTCATCTTCACCAGTTACTGGGGGTTGGCCAAGTTCGGTAATTTCGAGCATGGCAAGATAAAAAAGCTTGTAGAAGATCTCCTCATGGTCAGTGGATTTGATTATACTATTTTAAGAATAACAACCCTTGCCACGGACATGTCTCTCTTTCTCGGGAAAAGGCTTATGGAAAAGGGCAAGTCTCCCATCTTAATGAAAAAATATGAAAAAGTACGTCCCATTCTACTCAAAGACCTGTCATGGTGCATTGCCGATTCAATTGACAATTTAAAAGCTTCCAATAAAATCATTGAAATTGCCGGCGAAGAGGAATATACATTCCTGGAACTGGAACAGCTCTTCAGAAAAGCAATGGGCAGGCGCGTCCGTTTCATATTCATTCCCCTGCCCCTTGCAAACTTTGCTGCCTCCTTCATTGATTTTATAACAAAAAACAAATATAACGCACGGGGAATGGTATCTGCATTTACCGGGGGAAGTACCTGTGATATAAAAGAAATGAAAAATATATTTAAAATTGAACAGGGCAGCTTTGAAAATTACCTTATAGAAACGCTTTCAACAAAATAAACTGTAATATTAAATGTTACACAAAAGATGGGAAGGTAATAGTAAATTTCGCGCCTTTGCCCTTATTTCCACTGCCAATCTCAATAGTCCCCTCAAGCTGGTTAGTCAAAGCTTCAACTAATTGCAGCCCCAATGAATCACATTGGGCAATGTCAAACTTTTCCGGCAGCCCCACTCCATTGTCAGAGACAGTCAAAACATAACTCCCCTTTTTCTGCTGTTTAAATTCAATTTCAATCAAGCTCGATTTCATATCCTTAAAAGCATGTTTGAATGAATTAGAAATCAGCTCATTTATTATAAGGGCACAGGGGATTGCTGTGTTGACATCAAGAAAAATGTTTTTTATGCTGATGTTTATCTCTGTACTGACAGATTCCGCATAATACATCCGCGATATATCCTCAGTAATGGTCCTGGTATAATCACTGAAGTCAATTTTTGAGAAATCACCCGACTGGTATAGTTTTTCATGGACCATGGCCATTGAGCGAACACGGTTTTCTGTTTCCTTTAAAAATACAATGGCAGATTTGTCCTCTATATAACCCGATTGAAGGTCCAGGAGACTACAGATTACCTGCATATTGTTTTTTACCCTGTGGTGTATTTCTTTCAGTAGAATTTCTTTTTCGCTGATGGACATTTTAAGTCGATTTTCAGTTTCTTTGAGTTCCGTAATATCAGTTGTTGTTCCAATCATCCTTGTTGGATAACCGTCATCATCAAACTTAACTATCTTACCCCTGGCTAATACCCATATCCATTCCCCTGTCTTTGCCCTGAGCCTGAACTCCGCAGTGCCATCACCTACACCATCAAAAAACTGATGAATATTATTATGATTCTTTTCGACATCTTCAGGGTTAAGCAGGCCAATAAAGGAGGCCATGTTTATTGGAAGTTCATCAACTCCATACCCAAGCATGGAAAAAAATCCGGGGCTGAAATATACTTCATTTGTTTGAGTATTCCAGTCAAAGAGACCATCCTTAACTGCATCCATGGCGATTTTAAAACGCTCTTCAGTTTCCTTAAGAGCTTCCTCGGCAACCTTGCTTTCGGTAATATCAAAGGCAATGGCATATGTTACGCCCATCTCGGTATTTGGGCTTGAAGTCCACCTGAGCCATTTATACGAGCCATCCTTACACCGGTACCGGTTGTCAAACCCTATTATTTTTTCACCTGATGAAAGCTTTTCTTCCACAATTGATATTGTTTTTTTACGGTCATGGGGATGTACGAAGTCAAGAAAGGGCTTGCCTAACATTTCTTTTTGAGCATATCCAAGGATTTGCTCGAAGGCAACGTTTAATTTTTTAAAGTGAAAGTTATTTATATCGGCAATACAAAACATAATATCCTTTGCGTTAAAAAATTGATTAAGTTCCTCCTCTGCAAGCTTTCTTTCAGTAACATCCTGATAGGTACCAAAAAGGCCTATAACCTTGCCCGATGAATCAATATTGGGACTGACATTAATGAATATATATTTGATCACACCTTTCCCGTCCTTTAACCGGGTTTCAAAGGCGTCCCCTTTTCCGGAAGTTAATACACGGACAATACGGCTGTAAACCTCCCTTGCATCGTCGGAATAATACATTCCAAATTGCTCCTCCTGCCCGGGAGGCGGAATATCGGGATCAAGTCCCATGATCTCATACATCTGTTCTGACCATGTTAATTTATCTTTTTCAGCGTCCCATTCCCAATATCTACTAATATTAAATCCGGACTAAGTTCTTCATTTAACAAGACTGTT
>JBHPHB010000016.1:0-32489 GCA_042569985.1 Spirochaetota bacterium
TGTATTGTCCACGGGTACCGCAGGTAATTCATATTCAAATACTTGCCTTATAAAAGCATTTGAAATAATCAAAAAAAATTATGCACCGGGCAGTGAAATATTATCCTATACAGGGTTACCCGGTATAATCTCTTCACTGGTTGAATGTGAAAATAACAAAATGCTATACTATTCCCTTCCAAATTTCATGCACGAAATGGTTCATTTTGCAGGATTTAAAATAATGGGCATTGGTATTAATAGAATCAAAGTTGAAATAACAGATATGGCCAAAATTTATTCAGCAAGATCATATAACAATCTCCATGATGAAGGTTTTTTCATATCGGGCAACAGGCAAATTATAATCAGGGGCATCAGGCTCCCGCAAAGAAAGATTATATATAATCATATCCCCGCCCATTTTTTAGATAACCCAAACTTCAGGATATATTTAACAGGTAAGGAAGCAGAGAGCGGATACCTGACCCTCCTTGACGAACTGAATTCCTATACGCATGAACTGCAATTGGTAACGGCACTTTATCCTAAAACAATCCCTCCAGGCAAAACAACGATCCAAAAGGATAATATTGCGGCTATTCAGTTTATGATACTTGCCTATCTTTACCATGTAAGAAAAAGGATGCCACGAACCTACAGTTTAATGAAGAAAAATAAAAACATACTTTATCTGACAAAGCACTTTTACATCAAAGCAGAAAAGGCAATTGCAGCAGTTGAAAATGAAAGTAAATTTAAAAAAATCAGGTTTGCCTGGCCTGCAGTATACAGGGCAGTAAAAAACAATAGGATTGAATTTATAAAGTTTATAAGCAGCAAACAACTTTTGCAAATCAATCAATAAAGTTTTTATCTACCTCAAGTCCCTTTTCGGCAAGATTAAGATCTTCCACTGTATCAACCTCATACCACCCTATTCCGGAAAGGTCACAAATGCCAGGGGCAATGTCACCATCTTCTGATAAGACTTGAAGAATGTTTTCCACCACCGCCTTTTCCCCAAAGCGGTCTATTGCGGTTTCGGCAGCACCGCGATAAATTTTTTCCATAGAAGAATCCACATAGGTCATTCCGATATAACCACAATCAAAATCATCAAGCCCCTTACTGATTGCATTAATTTTTTTGCCATCACCTGTGAGCTTAACTTTCATATCATCATTGCCCAATTTTCTGTCAAAATCGCACATTGCCGTAATGTCATTAAACGATTCTTTCATCGTGGTAAACAAAACCCGGGGGTATATATGGTCCACGTTTGTAATTAAAAATGAATCATCCTTGAATTCTTTTAATGCAGTAAGCAGCGTAAATATATTTCCCTTGAGGTATTCCCTGTTTTCAATTACCCTAATGTTTTTAAAATCCCTGCTTTCAATATGCACTTTTAGATCTTCGTAATAATATCCGCCCACAACAATAATCTCATCAAAGAGGTCAATCTCAAAAAAGTCAAAGAGATAATCTATTAACTTTCTGCCTTTTACGGGTACCATCCCCTTTGTCCTGGCACTGGTAACTTCACCCAATCTGCTGCCTGTCCCTGCCGCTAAAACTACCGCTCTCATAAGCTTAATAACTCCTTAATGGATTGTATTGTTAAAATACTGCCGTCAATATTGAGGAAATCTTCCCTGGAGAAGATGTTACATATACCAATAAATTTAATGTCATTGGCAAGAGCCTTCTGGGCATCTTTAAGTGAATCTCCCACAAATGTAAGTTCCTCTTTTGACAGTGAAAATTCTTTCATGACGAAATCAAAGTGGTCCTTGCCCTTTTCAAATCCCTGTTTAAACCCCAGGACTATATCAAACTCCAACCCCCCGGTATCAACAAACCTGTCAATGAGTTCCTGGAAATTATTTGAACAAACACCTATGATAAAACCACCTGACCGGAGACTGTTTAATGTTGACTTCACCTCATCAGAGAATTTTGTACTGAAAAAACCCTCCTTTTTACGTTCCTCAAAAACACCAGCCTTTTCCTTATTGGTCTCATCTCCGGGGAAAATAATCTCAAGCTGCTGAAAAAAAGGAACTCCAGATGTATCCAGGTACCTTCTCCTGGCCTTCTCAAAACTCATTTCGGGATGAAACCTGTTGATCACTTCTCCCGCAATATCTGCAAACCCTTCCATTGTATCCACAAGGGTCCCGTCGAAATCGAATAGATATGCTTTGTTTTTTTTCATATATTTTTCCCATATTTGATATACTCCAACTTTTATTATTCCGGCTTATATATCAACATTTATTATTCATTATGCTCAATAATATACCCTGTTATCATATATCCTTAATCCAATTAAAAGGAGATGTGCATTTTCCCGGTAGGGATTTATGGCAGTATCATACTGATACTCGTAATTAAAGAACAGATTCATCCTGCCTCCTCCCCCCATTATTGAAAGGCCCATTTCAAAAACATAACTGCTTGCTCCGAATGTCTTATTTGAATTTGAATCCCCGTATGTAAAAATATTAATTGCATACTGCCCCTTAAAATAGAGGGCAAAAAATTCATATTTAATCAAATCGGTCGTTAAACCAAACTGAAAAGACGTTTTCAGGTTATTAAAACTTGATCTTTCTTTAAGGCCTGGCTCAACGGACCATATTATATCATCATCGGTATAAACAAAAAAGTCTCCCCTTAAAAACAAAATTGTTTCCAATGGGAAAAACTCATGGCCCAAAAGGTTAAGCTTCCTGCTAACGAATTTTAATAATATGCTATCATATATTATAACCCTTTCCTTTCTTTCACCCTCCTCATCCAGTATCTCCAGGTTATCAATATCATGTTTACACCTGTGGATATAACCAATTTGCCCATAAAAATAATTAAAATTATAAATAAAGATAAAACCCTCCTGCCAGAAAAATGATCTTGGATTAAAATTAATTTCACTCCGGGGATTAGCAACAAGCTCAATATCACTGGAAACCATAAGGGTCAGCAAATTCTTATAACGAAAGAATTCGGCAGCAACTCCAAGCTTGGCATTATAATTGTGCTCAAAGTCGCTGGCAGAAGAGGAATATTTACCAAACTCACCCCATCCCCCGATGATGGGAAAAATACTAAACCCGCCATTCTTAATTTCATGTGCAAGCGGATTCAGGTTGATATACCTGTCGGGGAAGGGATTTGCCCTGGCATGGGGATTTAAATTATAAATAACGGGTAAGATTAACAGTAAAAAAGCTGTACTAATTATAGAGTACTTTTTTATGCTCATAAAAGGCACCCTTTCTGTAATAAATAAGATACCCTTAATCCCGAATTATAAATATCTGCCCAATGGGATTTCTTCTTTATTTTGCTGTCAGCAAAATCCCGCCATGTGTAATTATTGACAAAGTACTTATCCCAGTTGATTTCGGTGAATTTCAACTGAAGCAGCCTGAAAAAGTTTTCCAGTGCGCTTGTGCTGGCAAGGCTTAGCATACTGATATTTTTATCCCTTTCATTTATAAAACTGCTATTTAGGGTATAATCACCTTTACTTGCCTGGGTGAGTGGCATAAATATTATGGGAAGATCAAAAGTACTGTCCTTTGTTGATTTCAGTATCCTACTGCCCTCCTTTGTCATGCAGGCTGCATAGTAGGCGGTAAATGTATCAAGAACAATAAATTCCTTAGCAACAGATGCCATTAACTTGAGGAGATGAAAGGGATCATTTAAGTAATACATGAGACCGAGGCACAGCACGGTATCAAAACTATTATCCCCTTCTTCTGATAAAAATGATATTACATTGTAATTATGGAAAGAATACTTATCTTTAGAAACACCGTGATATTCAAACAGTTCACCTGCCTCCTCAATAAGCCCTTTCTCAGTATCGACACCGCAAACAAAATCAGCACCATGCTCCAGGCATGCATAGGCAAATGTTCCAAAATGACATCCCAGGTCAAGGATCCGCTTGCCCTTAACAGCATGGACATTGTTTAAGAGAATATTTTCAACCCTTGAATTCAATGCCTCATAACTGTATGGAATGGCCCATCTGTTTTTTCTTGAATCCCTTAGCAAGAAGGGGGAATCTTTTGGAAATGTCTCAATCATTTTACAGCTACCAGGCACATAAAATTCAGGTATTTTAAAACAACGTCAATTTTATTAAACCCTGCTTGTTTCAGAAAATCATTATATTTTTCAAGTGTAAAAGGTTTTAAAACATTCTCCAGTGCCCTTTCTTTTTGTTCGATTTCCAATTGGCTATAACCCGTATTCATCTTAAAAGCATGATAGAGCTCCCTGGAAATACTATCAATTGTTTTATCTTCTGAAATAACCTTCTCACAGAGAATAAAAATACCCCCGTCCATTAAACCATGGGATACCCTTTTTATAATTTCTTTCTTTTCGGAATGATCAAGAAACTGGAGAATAAATGACCCGATAACAACAGACGCATTTTCAAATGATACATTTTCAGCACTATCACATATCCATTTAACATTTTGCTGAAAGTATTTTCCTTTTGCGATTTCTATCATATGAATCGATTTATCAATGCTTATAATTTCGGGAGCACCAATATCGGCCTTGTTGAATTCCTTAAAAATTTCAATTGCCGTATTTCCAGTGGAGCACCCCAAATCATATATTAATGAGCCCTTTTTGTAATATTCCAATGAAAAACGGGCTATTACTCTCTGCATATCCATGTATAATGGGATGGATCTTTGGGCCATGTCATCAAATGCATCAGCCACTTCCCGGCTAAAGGAAAATGGAGCAACTTTATCCATCCTTTTTTCGTAAATATCATCTTTCTTTGACATAAGATTTTCCTAGATTCAATTCTTTAAAAACATCTGATAATGGGTATTTCAATAATTATATCTTTGTTGTTCCGCCAAAAATTACTCCAATAGAAAATCGCTTCCAGCTGGCTTCAATAGTTTCTAACAGGACTTGAGAGTCACTTGATTGAGCACCCGACTTGCCATATTGCATAATCAATCCCAGGCTTGTGGATATCTTATCTGAAATATATCCAAACCCTAAAGACCCGCCATACATATCAACCTTTTCCGAAGCAATCTTTTCTGTGGCGCCCGAAGTATTTGTAAAAAAACCTGCCCGAAGAGATATTGCTTTGGTAACAAAATATTCTCCCCCCAAAGATATATTAAAATGATTCCTTTCTTCATGGTAATTATCGATGGAATCAATCCTGAACATTTCATAGGGATTAGAATATTTCATTTTAAAATAATATGTAAAATCAAATGCAACAGCATAACTACCCTTTTTTTCGTAAGCAATCCCCATTGTCAATGTATGGGGCAATCGGGCATCGCCATCAGTTACTTCCCTGTATGAAGGTGTATAAGACGTCCTAATCATTGATTTACTTTTCCCGTCAATATTAACTGTTTCAACACCATATTTCATACCAATTTTAAAATTATCTATAACATTCCACTTAATTCCAATTTCAGGAATAAAACCGATGCTGGAATACTCATTTGCACTGGTTTCAAATTCAAAATCACTTTCCCAGTAACTCATAAATCTTCCCCTGGAATAATGAAAAAATGTATTAACTCCAATACTTAAATTATCTAAAATCTTATAAGAGACAGAGGGTCCAAATATCCATGAACTTGCACTAACCTCAATTGTTAATGATTGAGACTTGCCTGAATTGAACTCTGTATTTTTAAAGTCAAATCTGTCAACCTGGTATATCGATATTGATAATACAAACTTTTCACTTAACCTGTAACTAACGCCAAAACTTGTTGGTATGGTTTCAAAATAATCTAATTTATTTTCGAAATCGTATCCCGCCTGTTCATTTTTTCGCTTGTAATTCATATAATGATAAACATTAGCCGTTATTGATATCATTGTCCGGTCAATAAAAGCAGTACCCGCGGGATTATAAAAAGTGCCACTGCTGTCTTCGGATAAAGCAGTATATGCCCCGCCCATCATGGCAGCTCTTTCGCCAATTATCTGGTTCCGGTTATTATACACATCAGCATAGACTATTTGGCTGGAAATAATTAATACAAGAAACAATAAAAATTGAAGTAATCTTTTCATGGTAATACTCCCTTATTTCTTTAGATATTATTTTATAATATACGGGTAATCATATCCCAATGAACCCAATTATGATTTTATTAAATAATAAGTATTTTCTATATGTTCAAGCCAATTAGTCAAATATTTTATCTATTTAAACTTGTAAAACTTATCCTTTCAAAATAATATTTCTTGACAGCATCATTAACATCCTGACTAATTAAAATACAATGCTAAGGTTTCCATAATATCCAATCAAGAAAATATATTACCTTGCTGTTATATTATCAATATTATAAACTATTATTTATAAGATTTTTTGCGAGCCCATATAAATGAATAAAAAACTGCCAATCCTTTTTATTGTTCCCCATGGTGGATATAAGATCCCTGAAGAATTATCGCAGTATACTTCTCTCAGCAAATTCGATATTTTTCTTGAGTCAGACACGTGTGCCAATGACCTTTCAGATTTCGGCAACCAGGTACACTCAATTGTGAATACTAATATTTCACGCCTCTTTGTTGACCTTGACAGACCAATAAAGGCATTGCCACCAAAATTTCCCGATGGAGTTATTAAAAACCAGACCCAATATTTAAAACTAATATATAAAAAAGACCTATTCCCCGACAGTCTTGCAATATCCAATATAATTGATCGATATTATCTTCCCTTTCACAAGAAGATTGCCAATATATTAAAGTCAGAAAATATAAAACTCATAATTGATTTTCACACAATGATGGCAGTTGCCCCTGATGTTGCAGAAGATTCTAAAAAACCAAGGCCCCTTGTGTCAATAAATAATATTTTCAACCGAGATGGCGAAATTTTTCATACATGCGAAAATATTCTTGCTGAAGATCTCCTTGAAAATCTAAGAAAATCATTTAGCGGCGAAAAATCCAGTGTTACTGATAAATTTAAAATGAACAATCCCCAATCAAGTGGGCATATTTTAGAAACCTACAGCAATAAAAACATACCCATGCTAAGGTTTTCCATTTCAAAGGCACTCTTTCTAAATGATAAGTTTTTCAGTTATGAATACATGAAAGTGGACGAACTAAGGCTCAGGGAATTGAAGATGAATATATGGAAGGCCATTGAAAAATTCTTTAAAAAATATTTTTAATAGTTGAAATAAATTAATACTGATAAAAAAAAGATAAATAACCTGATTACTCATGAAACACATTTTTTGGAGGAACTTGATGAAAATTTTTATTGATAGTGCAGATCTTGACGAAATCAAACAGGCCTTTGAATGGGGTGTGGTTAATGGTATTACAACCAATCCATCCCTTCTAAAGAAGGCAGTTGATAAAAGAAAAGAATCCGGTGAAAAACTTGACCTTAAAACTTATATAAATCATATTCTCGAAACTGCGCAGGGAACCCCGGTAAGCCTTGAAGTTACAGAATGCTCTGCCAAGGGCATGATTGAACAGGGGAACAGGATATATGAAATTTTTAATCCCGTTGCCGGTAATGTTAATATAAAAATTCCCGTTAACCCATCATTTAAAGAAGATGATGATTCCCATTTTGACGGTATCGAGGCAGTACGAAAATTATCCGAAAATAATATACCTGTTAACTGCACACTGATTTTCACACCGGAACAGGCCCTTCTTGCTGCCAAAGCAGGAGCATCTTATATTAGCCCATTTGCCGGAAGAATTGATGATTTTATCAGGAAAAACATAGGCGAAAATTTTGATAAAACAGAATATTTCCCGATGGACGGTTTTATCAAAGATGATGAAATTGCCGACGATAATGGCGTAATATCGGGAATTGATCTGGTAGAACAGTGCATGCTCATTCTTGAAAACTACGACCTTGACACAGAAGTTATTGCCGCATCATTACGAAATTCAAGGCATGTAAGGGAAGCCGCACTAACGGGAGCCCATATAGCAACCGTCCCCTTTGGAGTAATCAAGGATATGCTGAAACACATTAAAACCTTTGAGGGGATGAAAAGTTTCACCAACGATATTGTGCAGGAATATGTTGACCTCTTGAAGTAAAATCTATCCGAGCTCCTGTATATAATCATATGCACTTATTGCAGCAGTTGCTCCATCTGCACATGCCATTACAATTTGTCTTTTTGATTTACACCTCAGATCTCCTGCGGCAAAAAGGCCGTCAGTGGGAGTCTTCATACTCATATCAACAATTACTTCCCTGTTATCATTGAGGATATCATTTCCCAGGTAACCGGTATTGGGATCAAAACCGATAAGGATAAATACACCATCCACATCAATGGAGGATTCTCCCTCTGTCTTTACATTTTTAAGGAGAAGGGATTCAACCTTCTGGTCACCTTTTATTGATTCAAGAACGCTGTCATAAACAGGTTCAATTTTTTCATTATCAAGTACTCTTTTCTGAAGAATTTTTGCACCCCTGAATTCATCCCGCCTATGGATTATATATACTTTACTTGCAAAACGAGTTAGAAAAATAGCTTCTTCTAAAGCCACATCTCCGCCACCCACAACTGCAGTTACTTTCTCCTTGTAAAAAGCCCCGTCACAGGTGGCACAATATGAAACCCCCCTGCCTGTAAACTCTTCCTCGCCCGGCACCATTAATTTTCTATGATTTGCTCCCGATGCAATTATAACAGACCTTGATTGAAGTTCCTGCCCATCAGTCAGCTTAACATTAAAAATATTCTTATTATCATCTTTATCAATCGAACCTGCTTCTCCATTGAGGACCTCAACACCGAGCCTTTTAGCCTGGCCTTCCATCTTTGACATAAGTTCAAAACCGGACAGGGGATCAATAAATCCGGGATAATTCTCCACCTCATATGTATTTATTACCTGCCCCCCCGGAGCATATTTTTCAATCACAGCCAGGTCCAATCCCGCTCTAATGCCATAAATTGAAGCCGAAAGGCCTGCTGGTCCTGCACCAATAATAATAAGATCCTTCATGTTTTACCTCTTCATCACAAATATGGGAATTAATTTCTACTATGGAATAAAAAAGTCAAGTTATAACTATTGAAATATTGTTATAAAGAATTTTTTATGAATAAATTGTTTATTTTTTTCATTCCTTAATCGTATACTTAATAAGGAGAATTAAATGAAAATAAACACAACCATAAATATCCACAAAAACACCCTGAAAAAAATTACAGAAACAGCGAATTTTACAGATAACTGCAAAACTGAAATTATAATATTTCTTTTAAAGAAAATTATGGATGATGACAAAATCCAAACACAAAAAAACCAAAGTGTTAAATATCAGAATTGTGATGAAATTAATTGCTGGCATAAGTTTCATATCAGCTTCAATGTTAATGAATATGAATATTTCCTGGATTTACGCAAAATTTGCAAGATGTCGGTATCATATCTGTTGGCATATGCTGTAGATAAATATCTGGATCTTATTTTAAATGGTGGAATAACCGATAACTATCTTTATAAAAATTATATTTTGTCAAAAAATTCATCAAACGGGGTAATATTCTGGCAATATTTTTGGGGAATACCATCAAATCTTGAAGAATTACTAAAATATAGTCCGCTTTAATCAATATCCAAGTAAATCGAGAATTTTAACTCCCACTTTTCTATTCTTCCCTTCATAGGGGTAGTCATGAATATAAAGAACGGGATTAAAATTTAACTCAAGTATTGAATATTCCCCTGCTTTTGTATAATCATTCGCAATTATATCAACACCACAGATCCTGGCAACAACAGCTTTAGATGCTTTTGAAGCAATTTCCTTATAATAATCATGCACTGAATCTGTGACATCATATGAATCTCCTCCAGTACTAATATTAGAATTTAATCTGAGATACACCTGCTCATTCTTCCCGGGTATTGAATCTATAGTATACCCGTAATCTCTCAATACCTGTTTCTCTTCTCCCTCGAGTTGAATTTTTTCCAGAGGCCTCACATGTCCGGTACCCCTTCTCAAATCTCTATTCTTGATTTCAACCAGTTCTCTTATATTGCTCTCACCATCTCCAATAATATTTGCCGGCACTCTTTTACATACCGCAATTGTTTTATAATCAATTACTAGAAATCTTAATTCGTCACCATCGATAAATTCCTCTATTATAATTGAATCTGAATGGGAGAAGGCATTTCTAATTGCAGACGTAACAATATCAATTTGCGAATTTTTTTCTACAATTGTTATACCCAAACCAAAATTTGCAGTTGTTGGTTTTATTACTATTTTTTTATCTAAATTCTTTTTATAAAACTCAAGGGCTCTTTGGTGATCAACAAAATCCCTGCCATGGGGCACATTAAATTCATTCTCCTCGAGGATTTTCTTTGACACTACCTTATTCTCCATCAGGTGAAAGGTAACATAAGAATCCATCGAGGTTTTCGAAGCCTCTTTTACATATTCAATTTTTCCGTCCTTTTCAAGCCTGATAAAATTACTGCTCCTATCGAGAATATCAACCTTAATACCCCTGGCCAAAGCATCTCTGATCAGGATCTGGGTAGATATCTCAAGGTCCTCATAACCTTGCAATATATATTCACTTTCTTTCATACATTCCTTAGTAAATCTTCTAACTGCATTCTCCCTTTTCAATCTCTTCCTGCATAGTAATGGATCTTACCCTTTCGCTTTCCATCTCATCAATAAAATCACTGTGTAGCTCCATTGACTCATAACTTAACCTGTTCCTCTGGGCAATTTCTAAACCATACTGGACAAATTCTTTATTCCCATCAAGGATATTTACAAGCTGTCTGCCCGAGGGTGTCAAACCAGATGAATCCCATTTTTTCAACTGCTTCTCCAATGATTTTGTATATAAATCCGTTTTATTCTCCTTATCCATAAACTCAGATATTTCTATCAACCTGTCACAATACCTTTTCCCCTCATCACGAAAATCTTTTTCATTTCCTTTATCAAAAACTTTAAGTCCCTTTTTCCTTCCATTCCATATAACCCTGCTAATATTTTCAAATATATAGTCTTTCTCATTGTCATCCAATGGCGGGCTTTCATTAATCAAAGAATCTATCAGTACTACATTTACGAAACCTATGGTGAACTTATCAATGCCGATTCTACAAGCAGGGTCAATATCGATAGATCTAATTTCGAGATATTGAACTCCTTCCTTACTTAAATTATCAATAAGCCTTTCATTAAGTCCGGTAAATCGTTTTGGCCTGATTGGAGCGTAATATTCATTTTCATTTTGCAAATAATTGGGATTTAGCTGGTTATCAGGATTATTGGAGTACTTCTCATAGTTGGGATTGCAATTTTCTATGGCATAACAGATATCACTTAAATAATTATTCAGAGAATCAAAGGATATATTTATTTTTTTTTGTTCATTGCATGTATATCCAATTTCACTCATCCTCAGAGAAGTGGCATATTTCGAATAGAGTGTTGATTTTTTAAATTTAACAAGTTCAACTCTAGAGTCAGAAATAAAACTTGAATCTACAACAGGCGATGCCCCGAACAAATAGATAATATGGGTAATCCTTCTTAAATAATTTCTTATCATATTAAAATATATCTGCGATATTGATGAACTGTCAGCTTTCTCCCCTCTTTTCATTAAGGATTCAAGCAAAACTTCATGTGGAAGAGAAAAGTTGTAATGGATACCCGAGATTGACTGCATCTTCCTGCCGTATCTCAAACCCAAACCCCTTCTATATATCGCTTTCTCTTTTCCACATTTAGATTTACCATAATATGCAAGGGGGATTTCATTGTCATCTTCAGGAATTTCCGGCGGCATACTCATTGGCCAAAGCAGTTCATCCTGTAACATACTGTTTGTATAAGCCTGAATATGATCTAACTTTTCAAGTGAGTCTTCAATCCCCCGAACAGGGTTAGTTATAAACTCCAATTGAGATTCTGAAAAATCTGTTTGTATATACCTATGTGTTAAGCTTGACCCAAGAGAACCGGGATGAGGGGACATAGAAATCTTTCCATCAAAAGTTGTCCTCATACTTTCCCTTTCCAATCCGTGCAAACCTTTGGACATCCCGGGGATATTATATTTATTATTTTTCATAAATGATAACTAATATTTTAATGCTCATTCCTTTTCTTCAGCCAATCACGAACTGCAAAACCTGTTCCCGACTCCCAGGACCTTAATTTATCCGGCAAAACCGGTTTAACCTGCACTATTTCATCACCAAGAGTAATTTCACCTCTTGCTGAAACATGATAAGCAATAATAATCTGTTTTCTCACTAAAAAAGGATATACACCTACAAGGGAAACAACTTTCGACTTAAGGCCTATCTCTTCATGTACTTCACGGATTACGCCCTCCACAGGTGTTTCGTCATTTTCAAGGAAACCTGTAATTAATCCGAACATCCCTTCTGGCCATTCTGCATTGCGTGCAAGCAATACATGGCCATTATGCTCAACTATGGCAGCAACCACAGGTACGGGATTATCCCAAAAAACAAAACCGCATAAACTACTTGGACAAACCTTTCGAAGCTTACCTTCAATATTTTTTCCTATAAGTGTTTTGCTGCACAACGGGCAGAAATTATAATCTATCATTATACTTTCCAAAGTAAATGTGATTATTAAAAAGGTACTTTTCGTGTCAATAACAAATAAACAGGCTATATTATTTCATGATAATCCGCTCAATAAACAATCGAAAATTTTAGAATTTTAATCTTTTTAAATATTGACAATGAAAAACATAATCACTATTTTTACATATCAAAAAATAGAACATTCTGGTATAAGATAAGGTTATGAAAAATATAATATCAATACTTAAAAAAAGAATCAATGCGGTTACAGCATATTTTACTGTTCTTTATTTCTTTGAAATTATATTTTTTATGATTGTGTTTCTTGTTACCCAGGGTAAGTTGATTGCTGTAATTTTTGGGATATTAACGGCAATTATTCTTACTGCTCATATTATATCGGTTTATTTCTTCAAAAATAGAAACAGAAAGATTCAAATAGTATTAATGGAAATTCACTTTGCCTATAGTATATCTTTCATTATTAGTTATTTTATACATGGAATCGGCGGTTATATAATTGACAATATTTTCCTTATAGTAAGGCTAATACTAATTCTGGGTGAAATACCATTAATTTATCTCCTCACAGACAAAGAAGTAATAAATCTCTATAAAGCAGAGATTTGAATTATTTCTCTTGACAAAACCATCATATCAACTTTTGCTCATAATCCGATATAAGAATATATAAACAATAATATTAGTTGTTCCTGTTAAAATATAACTTAATATAATAATAAACTGGTATGACTTCAGCATCTAACATATTGGGAATTGACATAGGATCTGTATCCATCTCTGCAGTAGAAATTGATCCTAAGAGAAATATTTTAAATTCTGCATATTGTTTCCACCAAGGAGATATTCCCCAAGCATTAAATATTCTAAGTGACTTTGAGCTTTCAAGAATATCATCAGTTGCAGTTACAACATCAACTCCGGCAAACATAAAAGCAAACAAGAGATATGATAACAGGATTTGCTTAATCTCTGCGGTAAAACATTTTCACAAAGATATCGGTTCTATCCTATTTGTTGGAGGAGAAAGATTTGGCCTGATAAATTTTGATAAAGATGGAAACTATAGAAATTCAAGATCAAACACTTCATGTGCTGCTGGCACGGGAAGTTTTCTGGACCAGCAGGCTGAAAGGCTAAACCTGAGGGGAATTGAAGAATTTTGTGAAATTTCAATGGCCAATACCAATAAAATTCCCAAAATTGCCTCCAGGTGTTCTGTCTTTTCGAAAACAGATATTATACATGCCCAACAGGAAGGATATACACTTCAGGAAATTTGTGACGGATTGTGTCAGGGACTTGCAAAAAACATCACAAATACCCTTTTAAAAAATGAACAGCCAAATGAACCGGTAATTTTCACAGGGGGAGTATCAAAAAACAAGGCAGTTGCAAAACATCTTAACTCAATAATAAAAATTGACCTTAAAATAAATGACCTATCTCATCTATTCGGAGCCATTGGTGCTGCCTTTAATCTTGCAGATGAAAACATTGACATTGATAAAATTAAAATCTGCAAGCCATCTGATATTACTGAAAGCATTAAAAAGAAAAAAAAATATTATTATAACCCCCTGGATCTTAAAATTTCAGACTATCCTGACTTTTCAAGTGTTGAAAAGTATGAATATATTATCAAAAATAATAAAAATCTCAATCCAATTGAAATAGATTTATACGAAAAGCTTATCCAGGAGAAAACATATAATGTATATTTAGGCATTGATATTGGATCAACAAGCACCAAGGCATTGCTAATGACTGATGATAAAGTTGTAATTGCCGGATTTTATACAAGGACGGCAGGCAGGCCTCTGGACGCCCTGCAGGGAATATTTGAATCTATTGACGACATCACCACTAACAAAAGTGTTGATTTTAATATAATCAGCACAGGAACAACCGGTTCGGGAAGAAAATTTATTGGCAAGATAATAAATGCGGATATAATTATTGATGAAATTACCGCCCATGCCCGTGCCGCATACGATCTGAATCCTATGGTAGACACCATTATTGAAATTGGAGGCCAGGATTCGAAGTTCACCACATTGAAAAACGGTTCAGTTGCTTTTTCAATCATGAACAATGTTTGTGCTGCAGGTACGGGAAGTTTTATTGAAGAACAGGCAAAAAAACTCAACTGCCCCCTTTCCGAATATTCCAAACGCACTTTGGCTCAAAAGGCCCCCCTATCAAGTGACAGGTGTACAGTGTTTATGGAAAGAGACCTGAACCAATACCTTGTTAACGGATATTCAGTTGATGAAATCCTTGCATCAGTATTACATTCAGTTAGAGAAAACTACCTCATGAAAGTTGCAGCAGAAAATCTCATAGGAGATAATATATTTTTCCAGGGAGCAACTGCCAGAAACAAGTCCCTTGTCGCAGCATTTGAGCAAAGACTTAAAAAACCAATAATGGTATCAAAATACTGCCACCTAACCGGGGCATTAGGTACAGCTTTAACATTAAAAGATGAAGGTGTATGTACTACCAAATTCAGGGGAATAGATATTTACAAAAAGAATATACCCATCAGATCTGAAGCTTGTAATATATGCACAAACCATTGCAAAATAACCGTTGCAGAAGTTGATTCCATAAGTGTTGCTTACGGTTTTTTATGCGGCAGGGATTATGATACTAAGAAATTCATTAACAATAATAATTCCGGATTTGATATGTTCAGGGAAAGAAAAAAAGCATTTAAATTTATTCGAAATGACAAACCGGAAAAAACTTTTACCATTGGAATACCTGCTGCGCTACACATGCATGATGACCTTCAGATGTGGGTAAAATTCTTTGACCTTCTATCAATAAAAACAATGACAAGTGAAAATTGCAACGATGCAATAAAGGAAGGTAAAAATCTGACTAATACTGAATTTTGTGCCCCATTAACAGCACTATATGGACATGTGAAATATCTTCTTGATAAGGCTGACTATATTTTTCTGCCTTACTATCTTGAAAAAAATAAAAATCCGGCCAATGGAGGAAGAAGGCAATACTGTTATTACACCCAATTTGCACCATCACTAATATCATTAATTAACAAAGAGTATGAAGATAAAATTTTAATGCCCCTTGTAAAATATCTCTACAATAATTTCAAAACCCTGTTCAACCTATACAGCATGCTTAAAAAGATAACGGGTGGAAGCACCAGTATTCTTGATGTTTCCAGGGCTTATAAAGAAGCTATGGATTATAGAAAATCTAATTTAAAAAAAATAAAAAAAATTTATAAACTTGAATCTAAAAAAAACCAGGACATAAGTGTTGTATTTATTGGAAGGCCATACACAACACTGTCAGCCTCAATGAATAATGGTATACCAAGTATATTTGCCTCAAAGGGTATTAAGACCTTTTACCAGGATATGCTTACACTTTCAAATAAAGACATTCTTCCAATTAAGAATATACTTGATAATGTACCCTGGTTATACGGAGCAGAAATTCTAAAAGCAGCAGAAAACATTGGAAAATCAAGGGGAATATATCCGGTTATGATCACTTCCTTCAAATGCACACCGGACTCATTTATTACAGACTACTTCAAAAGAATTTTGGAAAGGCATAACAAGCCCTATTTAATTCTCCAGCTTGATGAACATGATTCTAGTGTAGGATATGAGACAAGGATTGAAGCAGCAGTCAGATCGTTCCGTAATCACCACAAATCAAAGCTCCTTGGCGTTCCAATTAAAAACAAATTTATTTTCCCCCATATTGAAACAAACCTAACTGGTAAAACACTGCTTTATCCGAACTGGGACAGCATGACAAATTCACTTGTCGTTGCAAGCCTGAGAAGACAAGGTATAGATGCACGGCTCCTTGAAGAAAGCCAAACATCCATACAGCAAAGCCTGAAGTATAATAATGGTCAGTGCATACCCCTTAACATTATAACACAGGAATTTATAAATTACATCAAAAAGTATAACCTTGATCCTTCAAAAACTAACTTATGGATGCCCAAATCCGCCATACCCTGCAATCTAAGTCTTTTCCCTTTCCATGCCAAAAATCTGCTTAATACATATGGAAACGGCATGGAGAAGGCAGGAGTTTATTCAGGACCCGTAACATTTACAGACATATCGGGAAGTGTGTCTATAAATGCATACTTTGCATTCATGTTTGGAGGCCTGTTAAGGAAGATCGCCTGCCGGATAAGACCATATGAAATAATAAAGGGTTCCACCGATAAAGCAATAAAATGCAGTATTGAGATTTTGGAAAAGGCATTTCTTGGAAATTATCCCATGGAAAAGGCTGTTGATCAAAGTGTATCATATTTTGAAAAAATTAAAACTCAACACGAAGATAGGCCAAAGGTTGCCATTTTCGGGGACCTTTACGTCAGGGATAACGACATCATGAGTCAAGACCTCATTCGTTTCATTGAAGAAAACGGTGGAGAGGTTATTACAACACCCTATAGCCACTATATAAGAATGATTGTCCATCAATATTTCAGCAAGTGGAATAAGGAAGGCAAGTACAGGGAAGTCCTTTTTGCAAAGCTTCTATTATCCCTGGTAAAAAGGCTTGAAAAAAAATACAGCAAATATTTTGAGAGAATATTAAAAGATCCAATGCCAAAATATGATGACAATTCAGAAAAAATTCTATCGGATTACAAATTGATTATCGAGCATACAGGTGAATCAATGGAAAATATTTTAAAGATTTTCTATATAATAAAGGACTACCCTGATGTTTCACTTTTTGTACAGACAAATCCGGCATTCTGCTGCCCATCCCTGGTCACTGAAGGTATGTGCAGTGAAATAGAAAGAAAAACGGGAGTCCCCATTGTAACAATAACTTATGACGGAACAATCGATAATAAAAATGATGTAATAATACCATATCTGAAATATGCCAGTAATAGACAAAAAGAAGCAGAATCTCTACTTAAAAAAGCAATATCTAAATAATAATTTTTAGTGTGCTGCCAACTTTATTTTCCATTACAGTTACTTATCGCCTTCTCAATTAGTGAAAACAGCTTATGCTTGCTAATTGGCTTCATTATGAAGCCATGAGGCTCTGTTGCCCTGGCCCTTTCCAGTATATCACCATCTGATTGAGCAGAAATATAAATTACTGGTACCTTGCTATGAGACTTGATTTTTTTAACAGATTCAATACCATCCATTTCACCCCCAAGTAAAATATCCATTAGTATCAGGTCAGGGCATGTCTCTTCATTTAGTCTTATGGCCTCCTCACCCGAAAGGACCGGCCCCACAACATCATAGCCATTACCGGTTAGTATTTTTTTTATATAAAGGGCATTAATTGTCTCATCTTCAGCAACGAGTATTTTTGGCTTTTCCAAATAAAGTCTCCTGAGATTTAAGTCGATTAAATCCCTTAACTGGAAAATTATTATATAACAATTTTTAATCAAAATCAAGCAATTATTAGCTTCTGCCTTTTTTTTATTATAGTTTAATTGACATGAAAGCTTCGGTGAGATATTTAACCTCTTTAATATTGTTTCGATACAAAAGAGTGCTATGCATAAAATAACAAAAACAACTCTAGAGAAAATATATATAAAATATAATCGTCAAAAATATATTCACCCGGACCCATTGGAATTTCTATCAAAATATGATGATATTGATAACAGGGAAATAGTTGCCATAATCGCATCCTCACTGGCATACGGAAGGGTTACGCAAATTTTAAAATCAATTAATACAATTCTTGGAATTTTAGGCCCCCGGCCAAAAGAATTTATTATTGAAAATAGTAAAAGTGAAATCTCAAAATTATTTAATGGATTTAAGCATAGATTTACAACAGGTAAAGAAATGTCGAGTTTTATATGTGGTTTGAAAACTGTCATCTCCCAATACGGGCTACTCATGAACTGCTTTAAAAATGGATTTAATAATGACGATGAAAATTATTTAAATGCCCTGGACTTCCTTGTGGGTGAAATAAAAAAAGCATCACAGCTTAAAAAAAGCAGTTTGCTGCCAGATCCGTCAAGAGGCAGTGCCTGTAAAAGGCTTAACCTCTTTTTAAGGTGGATGATAAGAAAGGACAATGTTGATCCCGGTGGATGGAATAAATTGCCGGCATCAAAACTTATTGTACCGCTGGATACCCATATGTATTATTTTGGCAAGTGCTATGGTTTTACTGAACGTAAAAGTGCTGACATTAAAACAGCTTCTGAAATTACCAATGGTTTTAAAGAAATCCTCCCCGAAGATCCTGTCAAATATGACTTTGCAATATCCAGGTTCGGTATAAGGGGAGACATCTGCTGGGAAGACCTGGAGAATTTTATATAAATATCAAAATAAATATTCTTTACACAATATTAACCTCAATATATAAAAGTACTCAGCAAATTAATTCTTAAAAATTTAACCAAAACTTCGATTTTATATTATTTAGGATAACCAGATGAAGAAATACAAAAATTTTATTTTAATCACTATTTTATTTATAATTTTATCAGTTGTTTTCTACCTGCTGCAGATTGTCATTTTCTCCCGTACGGAAGATACATTTTTTTATTTTTTTCAAGACCTGGGATTTATTCCACTTGAGGTTCTCTTTGTTACAATCATAATAAACAGGCTATTAACAATTCGCGAGAAAAACGAAAGGATGAAAAAATTAAACATGGTTATAGGAGGTTTCTTTAGTGAAGTTGGCACAAAACTTTTAGAACTCCTCTCACAATGCGACTACAACTCAGAAAAAATCCTCAAAAGTATTCTTGTTGAAAATGCATGGGAAGACATGAATTACGACAATATTTCCCACCACCTCATGAATTATGAATGCAGCATTAATGTAAGGGAAAAAAACCTTGCCGCCCTGCAGGATTTTTTAATTGAAAAAAGAGGGTTTCTTCTCAACCTACTGGCAAATCCCAATGTACTGGAGCATGATACTTTCTCTTCACTTCTGTGGGCAATCTTTCATATGGCAGAAGAATTTTTGCATAGAAAAAATGTGAGCAAATTAAACGAGAAAGATGCGGAACATCTTGAAATAGATATTAAAAGGGCATATGAAATCTTAATAATTGAATGGCTTAAATACATGAAGCATCTTAAAGATGATTATCCATATCTATTTTCACTTGCTATGAGGAGAAACCCCTTTGACCCAAATGCTGAAGTTGAATTTAAGTAATTGAGAAATTATAGTTTTTCAATATAATCAATAAATTCATCAATCTGCTTTGGCCCCACAAATTCGGTATCTTCATTGATTACTACCTTGGGTACTGAACTTACTTTATAATTGGCAATGAGGTCATTGAAAACAGAACTCTCAATCATATCTGACCTGATATTTTCATTCTCAAGGGCTAATCTGTGAGCAGTGCTAACTACACTGGCGCAGTAAGGTCAGGTTGCTAATACAAATACCTGGAGATGAACATCTTTCTTAATATTTGAAATCCTTTCATTGATTTCACCGGGAAGTTCCTTTTTATTCCCGGAAATTTCCAACAGGCTGGTTATAAAAGCATTTATTTCATGGCCTGCTGGTATACCATAGAATTTTAATCCCCAATCCTTTTTGCCATTGTCAAGGAGAACAATTACCGGCACCTTATCAACATTATATAAATCAGCCTTATCCTTATCCTTCTGAAAATCATAAATTTCAAGATTTAATTTATCCGAAAGTGCAGTAATTTCTTCCAGAAAAACATTCATGTCACTGCAAGTCTCGCACTCTTCCTCCTGGGTAAAGAGTACAAGGTTAACATTATCTTTCATATTTTTTAATGCTTCTTTTAATTGCTCCTTTGTTTTACCATCAAACATTGGTATATCCTCCAGTTGGGTAAGGATCTTAAAGTCAAGTTACGAGACCATTACATTTTCAGTATATAATCACAGGCTGCCAGAGCGGCTTTTGCCCCCTCCCCTGCAGCAATTATAATCTGTTTATAAGGGACCGTTGTGACATCCCCTGCGGCAAAAATTCCTTCCATATTTGTTTGACAGTCACAATTAACAATGATTTCCTTAAATTCATTTAATTCAAGCAAATTCTGAACAAATAAAGAATTGGGTTCAAGTCCAATTTCAATAAAGATCCCATCCACTTCCAGTTTTTTTTCTTCTCCGTTTTTTATGTCCTTTATAATTACAGATTCAACTGAATCCTTTCCTTCAATTTTTTTAACCTCATGTTCCAGTAAAACATCGACATTGTCAAGTTTGTTCAAAGCATCAATAAGTACTTTATCACCTGTCAATTTATCTAAAAACTGTAATAGAGTAACATGGGTGGCAATTTTTGCAAGATCAATGACCGACTCCAGGCCGGAATTCCCGCCACCAACAACAGCAACATTCTTACCTCCATAAAGGGGAGCATCACATGTTGAACAATAGGCAACTCCCCTGCCCACATTTTCCCTTTCTCCGGGAACATCAAGTTTCCTGGAACTTTTACCTGTGCAGATAATTATTGCCTTTGCCTGATAAACTGTGCCATCCTCAAGTTTTACCTTCTTTATTTCTCCCTGAGTAATTTCTGTTACACTTACTCCCTCTTTTAAGCCAATTTCAAATTGTTTAACCTGGTCTTTAAACTTTTCAACAAGCTCAACACCTTCAATATACTTATAGCCCATATAGTTTTCCACTGAAAAAGTTTCAGCAACCTGGCCGCCCAATCCAAGGGTTATTATACCTGTCTTTACATTCTTTCTCATGCAATAAACAGCAGCTGTAAGCGCAGCAGGCCCCCCTCCAATAATCAGTATATCATAAACACTGTTTTCGTCAAGTAGAGCATTCTTGTAATCATCCGTTGTCAGGTTAAATTGAAAGTCCATACACCCATCCGGCAATTGATAAACTGTTTAATATTATTTATTTTTTTTTACGGTTTAGAACTGGCTGTATATTATCATAGCCTGTTAAAAATATGACAATAGTGAATAATACTATTAAAAATCATACTTGAGCTTCATCAAAAGTCCGGGATTGCTTTCAAGAAACTTTGTTATATCCTCACTGTTCATTGCAAATAAAGAAACAGGATCCTTATTGATGAAAGTATATTCAGCAGGCTCACTTGAATGAACATTTTTAATACTCCCTATAAAATCACCTCTCTCAAGGGTGGCAAGAAGTTTCCCCTTTTTGCTGACCTCAACTTCACCATCCCTGATTATATAAACATAATCAATACTATCTCCCTCTTTTAGGATTGTTCCGGACTCTTTTATGTCCTGTGGCATAAACATTGATTCAAGCCATGTTTTTTGAGAGGCCGTACATAACTGAAAGAACTTGCTTGCGGAAAGGAGGTTCCATGTCTCACTGTTCCTGATCTTTATGAGACGCCGCAGCACACTTTCAAACTCAGTACCCACAATAAAATTCAAAAACTTATCCCCATCAATTGTATAAAAAACGACATCTGTTTCTGCCATAACATCTGCTACCCTCACTCCTCCAGACATAATAGCAACTTCACCAAAGTAGTCAAAGGTACCGTAAATTTTCTTTTGCTCAAGGCCACCGCTGTCAACAGATATGTTACCGGAATAAATTATATAAAATTTATTCCCCGATGTTCCCTTTTTAATAATTACGTCTCCCTTTTTATATTTTTCCACTTCAACAATATCAATAAATTCCTGGGCCTTATTGATTGGAATATCCTGTAAAAAGTCCAGGTTTTTAAGGGCACCTAGAATCTGGTAAGCCCTCTCAAATCTTGGTGCTTCTGTTTCAAAATAAAGCGTATTTTCAATCCCAAACTTTGCAAGTGTAAGAATTGTATCATCTGGAAAATCATTCTTAGCAATATGATACACAACTATTCGCTTCTTTACATCATTATCAAGAGAATTCAAATATGTAATGGGTGTATGCAGTGGAGCAATACCGGATTCATGGTAAATAACTTTTGAGTCCCATGGAAAATTGGTAAGTTCATCATAACGTTCTTGTGTTATTTTTCCTAATTCAAATAATTTCTTGTGTATCTCCGGATCATTATTATGATCTGAAGTATATACAAACGACTGGTCCTGGAATTCCATTTTAAACCCAATAGTGGGTATTGAATGAAGCGTATAGAACATATTAAACCTACCACCATTAATAAATACGGGTTTGCCGATTTTGATGGGATGAAAGTCAAACAGTTTCATTAAATATGAAATATCAATATTACTCAAGGCGGAATACTTCCTAAGAAAACTCATCATAACTGTCTCAGTTGCAAAAACAGTTACCTTGCCCTCTTCCAATATCTTTTGAAATGTTCCTGCATCATGGTCCGCATGACAGTGGGTGAGTATAATACTGTCAATAAGCTTAGGATTAACATTTGAATCCTCAAGCCATTCCGTAGAATTTACAGGGGGATCAACCATGACACCCTGATGATTGAGCCAGATGATATATCCCGATGTATTTTCTTCAGGGTCAAAACCATGGCTTGGCCCCAGGCATGTAATACCAAAAAGCGGAGGTTTATATGGTTCCGGAAGTCTTTCTCCAATTTGGTAAAAAGCTTTATATTCAATTTGCCCGGGAACATTAGCAATCTTTTTGCCCTCATATGTTACTTCAAAATCATCATTCTCATCAATCTCAAAGCTTACACCTTTGAATGTGTACTTATTATCCTTCATAATGCCAAAGGCAACTAAATCTGACAGCTTAAGATTATTTCTGAAAAATTTCATCTCCTCCCTGATATAGGGTATGTTTATATCTTCAGATGCTGAATAAAAATCAATGGAAATATCAAATTCTTTGGGGCCAAAAATAGATTCCTGGAGAACCCGTTTCATCCGGTGGAATTGTTCCTCTTTGCAAATTATATATGTTTTTTTCTTTTTTAGAAAGAAATTATAATATATGGGGAATTCTACCTCTGCGACACTGATTCCTTTAATCCAATTAAAAAGCTCTCCCGGGAGAACAAATATCTGGGGAACGTCTTTGGGCAATGCCATAGTATCCTTGATTGTCTCCGGGGGTGATCCAAACTGAATATATCCTATGGGAGTATCAATTAAATACCCACCTCTTGGCAAAGTTGTAACTGTTCCTGCTAATTCAGTTATTTTTTCCATTAATAGAGATTCTCCTGAAATTTTTAATTATATATACCATTTTTGTTGTTTTAATAACTTCTTATTGAAATTGCAAGATGATTTTTATAAAAATTATAATTATTTTTATCAATTTGTATAATTATATGATGTAAAAAAATATTTATTGCAATTTAATAAAAAAATATCTTGAAAAATATATTATTCATTATTATATTGACTTTATAGTTAGGATTCCTAACAACTACGGGGTTCACCAGGGGGTAAAAAAATGAATAAGACTATATGCCCGGGGCAGGATACCAGGTATTGGCGGCCAGATGATGTATTTGAAGTAGAATGCGTTGAGTGTGGAACAAAATATGAATTCTTTAAGGATGAAGCAAGCCATAAATGTCCTAAATGCGGAAACAGGGTTCAAAATCCAAAGATAAATCTTGGATGCGCACAGTGGTGTGAACATGCAAAGGAATGTCTCGGATATGACCCAAAATCCGTGGAATCATCTTTTGAAAATAAAAATGACATCCCCCTTACAGATAAAATATTAAATGAAATAGAACAAAAGTTTGGCAATGAAAGCAGTAAATACGAAGAGGCAAAAACTGCACTAACAAAAGCTGAGAAATTATTAAAAGACAAAAAAGCAGATCCTAAAATTGTCATTGCATCTGTACTTTTAATGAATTTGGACATTGAAGAAACAGGAGACAGTAATACTGCCAAAGTTATTCTTCCTGAAGCAAAGGAAATAATGAGCCACGTTGGTTTGGATAAGTCTTCAATAGATGATATCCTGGAAATTATTACATCATTAAAATCCGGGGTCGGCATTGATTCAAATGAATTCCGGTTAATCAGCAATTTAAATTTGAATTAAAATAAAGGGGAGAGGAACTACCCCATTATATAACTAACCATAACTCATTTAAACTTAAATTGATGTTTCCCATGATTACTACCGTGTAAAAGCTGCATATAAAAAAAATGTATTTTATACTTTTGATAATGCCTCATCAAGATCTGAAATTATATCCTGTGGATCTTCAATTCCAAGTGCAAGTCTAATAAGAGTATCGGTAATACCAATTTCATATCTTTGTTCTCTTGTGTAGTCATAATATGTAACAATTGCAGGATGGGTTATTAGTGACTCCACACCTCCAAGACTGGGGCCAATGTATATGAGTTTCAATGCATCAAGAAACCGTTTTGCACCGTCAAGGTCACCCTTAATATCAAAAGATACTACACCCCCTCCACCCTTCATTTGTTCAGTGGCAATCTTGTGATGTCTGTGACTTTCAATAAAGGGATAATAAACCTTTTCAATTTTCGAATGCCCCTCAAGAAACCTTGCAACCTTTAATGCAGATTCATTCTGCGCTTTCACCCTAAGAGGAAATGTTTTCAAACCCCTTATCAACAGGTAACAGGCATGGGGATCAATCGCACCGCCTATTGCTTTATGAAGCTTACGGATATCATCCAGGAGTTCAGCTCTCCCTAAAATTGCACCGCCTAAAACATCATTGTGCCCTGCCAGGTATTTTGTACAACTATGAATTACAATATCAACTCCGAAATCAATGGGCCTCTGATTATAGGGAGTTGCAAAGGTGCTGTCAATAATTGTGAGCACCTTGTGTTTATCAGCAATTTTTTTTAACTTTACAAGGTCAAAAACATTTAGATATGGATTTGTGGGTGATTCTGAAAATATAAAACGGGTGTTTTCTTTAATTGATGACTCAATTTTATCATAATCATTAAAGGATACTACTGTACATTCTATGCCAAGTTTTTTTAAGAAAGTATTACATAACTCCAGGGTTTTCTTATAAACATCATCTGTGATAACAATATGGTCTCCCGTTTTAAGAAGTGTTAAAAGTGTCGTTGTTATTGCCATCATACCCGATGAAAGCAGAATACAGTCTTCAGCCCCTTCCAGGTCAGCCAGCCTCCTCTGTGCAACCTTTTCTGTTGGGTTGCCATATCTTCCATACTCAAAACGTTCTTTCTTGTGGATTGTATAGTCCTCAATATCTTTACAGTCTTTGAAAACAAAAGTTGAGCTCTGCACAATAGGTGTTGTTATGGAGTCTGCATACTTCTCCCTGTCCTCACCGGAATGTATTGACCTTGTAGACAATGACCCTTGCTTAATCTTTTTACCCATACCCTTATATACTCCTTAAATGTTTTATGTAAAAATTCCAAAAATACACATTAGAGTCAATAAAAATAATGTCTTTTAAAGTAATTATTTTTTGAAGTTTTATTTTGACCTTACATCAACTTCAGCAAAACCGCATTTCTTCTGGTTACAGGAACCGCGGTTAAAGGAAAAGCAAAAATGCAATTCCTCATCAGAAACATATTTGTTCATAAGGTCACACTTGTGAGGTTTTTCAGAATCAGGCTTTATATCTCTCTGGAAGTTACTGCAGGCTATACACATCCTGGCAATACAGATTGCACCTTCATCAAAGAGTGACTTAAGAAGGTCCATGAGAAAAACCATTGCATTTTTCTTTTCTTCAAAGGAGAAACCTTTCAGTTGTTCAAATATTACTTCAGACCACTGAGATGCTCTTTCAAAAACCTTTTTCCCCTTTGAAGTTAATTCAATCGAAAAAGATCGTTTATCATCCCTATCCTTAACCTTTTTTATCAATTTTTTTCTCTCAAGAGAATTAACAGCATCACTAACTGTTGCTTTAGTAAGATCAAAATCTTTGGCAAGGATACTCACCTTATTTAAATCCGATGAGTTATGATTAATATATGTTAAAAGCTGGATCTGTATGGGGCTCAGATTTTCAGTTTTTGCAATTTCCCACATCAATGAACGCTGCACCTGGTTAAACTTATCAAGTATTGCAACAATCGTATTGTCAATATTACTCATCATTTCTCCTCGTAAAATAACTGAACCTCATACTTTTATTAGTATTCCTAACTAAATAACAATATAAAAACAATACCACTATTTTTCAAGGAATAATTTAAATATTACAGAGAATAATCTCGAAATTTAAATGGCATCGCAAAAACACTGTCTAAGTGAAAAGTTTTAAATTATACTATAGGCTCTTCAATAATTCCGCCACCAAAAACAATTTCACCATCATAAAAAACAACTGATTGACCAGGTGTTATGGAATACTGCGGATCGTCAAAAACCACCTTTGCCCTATTATCATCAAACGGATAAAGTGTTGCAGGAGCTTCTTTACTATTTTGCCTAATTCGAGCATTTATTTTATAAGGTTTATCCAGGATATCAATAGCTGAAAGCCTGATATCATTTGCAATTAATCCCTCTGAGAAAAGGCCTTCCCTGTCAGTTACTACAACCCTGTTATTCTCAACATCAATTTTTAAAACGTATAAAGGCTTTTCCCTTCCCCCAATGCCAAGCCCCCTGCGCTGCCCCACAGTATAATACATGATTCCATTATGCCTGCCAAGCACATTGCCCTCTTCATCAATAATATCGCCGGGCTGAACTTTTACATCCTTAAAAAGGGGACTGTAATCACCTCCGGCAATAAAATCCTGACTCTCAGGCCTGAATGCAATTTCAATGTCAAGTTCTTTTGCTTTTTCACGGACCCTGTCTTTTGTCATACTTCCCAGGGGAAACATTATTTTTGAAAGTAAATTTGAAGTAAGTGTGTAGATAAAGTATGTCTGGTCCTTGGAAGCATCCACTGCCTTTTTTAAAAGATAACGGTTCTCAACTTTTTCGATTCTTGCATAGTGGCCTGTTGCGAAATAATCAAAATTAATTCCCGTATCCCTGGCCTTATCAATGAGAAAACCGAATTTCAATTTGTTGTTGCATACAACACATGGGTTTGGAGTTCTTCCAGAAACATATTCGTTTCTGAAATAATCCAAAACATGATGTTCATATTCCCGACACAGATCCAATACATGAAATGGGATATCCAGAATGCCGCACATTTTTTCAGCCATTTCAATATCTTCGTCCTCACCAGGCCCATAGCATGCGTGTTTGCTGTTCTCGGATACTTCAAAGGATTCATCAAAAATCTTCATTGTTAATCCAATGACATCATAACCTGCTTCTTTAAGCAGCAAAGCAGACACAGAAGAATCCACTCCCCCACTGAGCCCAACTGCTACCTTCACTTTGCTATTCATAGTAGGCCACCCTAAAATATTTGAAATAATATTTCCAGTAAAAAAATCACACTATTTTACAGTAGATTTGTCATGAAAAAAAATTAAAATCCATTGTCAATAAGATAATTCATTTATCTAATTTTGTTAAATCAATAATTCCTCATGAAAACCTGAAAGATAGTACTTCCAATTGCATAAATTCAAATCATGGAAAATACTAATTTGACACAATAGTTCACATGGTGAAAACATTTTTTATTGACAAATGGAATAATAATTACAAAAAAACCTTTTACCTTTTGATATTTATTATAACAAAAGACAATCCAATTCTGGAGGAAAATAGATGCAGTGTAAAAACCACTCGGATAAAGAAGCAATTTCAATCTGCCAGAAGTTCAATTTTGGATTCTGTAAAACCTGCTGCGAGGAAGTAAACGTGGAAGACCTCGAAGCTGTCAGTTGCTATTGTTCTTCTCCAAATGTACATTGCAAATTTAGAGACCAATGCATTATCTATTTTAACGCAAGGAAAAAAAGCAGGGAACTTAAGGCAAGGGACTCGTAATTATAGAGCCCCCATACCTCTGTACAAAATTTTACAAATCTATTCTTTTCTAAAAAAATCAATTTGATCAATTAACTTTTAATACGTCCTTTATGGCTTCAACAAAAGCCTGTTTTGGCATAGCTCCAGTTGCCATTTGGGGCTCACCTTCCATGGGTATGAAAAGAAGGCTTGGTATACTGCTTACACCAAAAGCCGTAGCCAATTCCTGCTGTTCTTCCGTATTTATTTTGAAAATATTTACTTTTTCTTCATATTCCTTTGATAAATCTTCAAGTATTGGGCTAACCTGTTTACACGGTCCGCACCAGTCGGCATAAAAATCAATGATGCATGGTAAATCTCCACTAAAGTCCCAATTCTCTTTTTTTTCATAGTTAAAGATTTTTTCCTTAAAAGTTTCTTTTGTTAAATGTTCCATAATTCAAATATTAACTCCTTTTAGTATTTTATATTATTCTAAAATACTAAATATTTCCCTTTGCGGCAAGTATTTTTTATTTTTTTTTATTATTTCGAATATTTAAAGATTGAGGAAATGCGCATAATAATTAGTGAGGCAAAAACATCTTTCTTTCAAAAATTTCGGGAGGGAGGGGTTTGCTGAAATAAAATCCCTGATAAGCATCACAGCCATGGTGAACAAGAAAGTCAAGTTGCTCTTTAGTTTCCACTCCCTCAGCAACAACCTTAAAGCCAAGGTCATGAGCCAGGTTGATTATATATTTTGCAATGGCAGCAGTTTTTTCATTCCCTACTATATTATCAATAAATGATTTATCAATTTTTAATGTATCAATGGGATAATCCTGTAATTTACTCAATGAAGAATAACCTGTACCAAAATCATCAATGGTAATTGAAAATCCTCTCTCCCGCATTGATGCTAATTTGTCAATACTGTCTTTTTCATTTTCAATAATTCCACTTTCGGTAATCTCCAACTCCAGCCATTTTGACTCAAGACCTGTTTCACCTAATATTTTTTCAATATTATCTAATAAATCCGGCTGTTTAAATTGATAAGGCGATATATTAACGGCAACAGAAATTGGGTCAAAACCCATATCCTGCCATTTCTTATTCTGCTCGCATGACCTTTTCAGTATGTAATAACCAATATCCATAATGAGCCCGTTCTTTTCTGCAATGGGAATAAATTTCAATGGGGATATTATCCCATTATCTTTAGTTATCCATCTTGCAAGAGATTCCATTCCATTGATTTTTCCATGCCTGTCAAACTTTGGCTGAAAAAAAGGAACAAATTCACTATCAACAATTGCACCCCTCAATTCCCTTTCAAATTTGAACTGTTCTAATATCCTCGAATTTAATTCTGTGTCAAATAAATGATATGTATTTCTGCCAATCTCTTTTGCAATGTACATGGCAATTTCACTATTAAAAATCAGTGAATCCGAATCATCACCATCCTTGGGATATAAGCATACACCAATACTTGATGAAAGATCAATTTTTTGGTTATTATATTTAAAGGGAGTTTGAAAGACTTTACGGATATTATTAATCAACAAAGCTGCATCGTCTGCTTTCTTTAAGTTTGAAAACAACACAAGGAACTTATCTCCATCTGAGCGGGAAATCTTATCTTCCTTTTTTATGACAACATCATTTAAACGCCTTGAAACATCTAAAAGAATCTGGTCACCGTATTTTAAGCCATAAACATTATTAATATCTTTAAAGTGGTCAATACCAATACACATTACTGCAAATAAATAACTTCCACTGTTCTTCCTTGCCCTCATAATTTCTGTTTGGATAAATGTGGGAAACATCTCCTTGTTTGGTAATTGAGTTAGGCGGTCATAAAATGTCAAATCAAGAACAGTTTCCTCTGCAATCTTTCTTTTCGATATATCAATAATAATACAATCAATCTTTAATTCTTCAGGGTAGATTGATGCCCGTATCTCTGCCCAGAATAAGGAACCGTCTTTTCTTCTAAATTGCAATTCTTTATCAAAAACCTCAATCTCTCCTTTACTTTTTTTAAAGAGGCCCTTTATATCACCTGGCTCAAAACATAAATCATTAAAATGGACATTCCCAATGAATTCTTCTTTTTTATTAAACCCAAACATTTTAAAACAAAATGAATTTGACTCAACTATTTTACTTGTTGTAATATCAATCGTGATCATTCCAACAAGTGAATTGTCATATAACCTCTTGTAGCGAATTTCACCTGCCTCAATGTCATCATGAACTAACACCTTCTCTGTCCTGTCTCTTAATGTCCCTTTAAAACCAATTTTATACCCATTACTGTCATACAATAAATCAACAGATGCTTCAACATACCTTTTAGTTTTGTCACTCTTAATTATATTTAATTCAACTATGGAACCCTTGCCTGAAGATTTAAAAACGAGGTTACTATTTTCTTCAATCATCCTTGAAGTATCATTATCTAAATACTTTTTGAAACTTTTACCTATCAATTCATCTTTGGAAATGCCCAAAATTGTACCTAAAGCTTCATTGGCAAAGGTAAAGTACCCATTTAAATCAACTTCATAATATCCTTCTTTAATTGCTTCAAGGATATCCCTGTATTTATTTACAATTATACCAGTCATCCCATTACCCGCAAATAGTCTAATTTAATGGACATAAAAAAACCAGGAGCATTTCAATATTTTTACAGAATTCCTGGCTATTTTACTTTAAACTTTTTATGTTTATTATTTTTTTAATTTATTGACAATATACTACAAATTTAAGGAAAAAGCAATAAATAAATAAATAAGTCCATACAGTTTTTTTCATGATATATACTAATATCACAAATATTCTCATATTTTTCATAACAATACTGGTATATTTTTAAATTTAACCTTGATGAACATTCCCGGTTTTCTTATAATTCAAAATTTAATATCCTGCTTCCCATATCATTAAGCTTAGATTAACTGCCCTATCTATGTAGCAGAGTTACCCAAAGGTACTTGACGGCATGTATCTGCAAGAAACATATAAACAATTGGTAAATAATTAAAACTTATAGAGGCGAAAACGATGAATGTACTAATTATTTATTTCTCTCAAACAGGGAACACTGAAAAAATTGCCGAAATTATTAATAACGGAATATTAATGAGCGGGAATAAATGTGATACTATTAAAATCAAAGAAGCTCATAAATTTAAATTAGAAGAATACGACCTGGTTGGTTTGGGTGTACCAACATTTTATTACCGGGAACCAAGAAATATTACATCCTTCATTAAAGATATGGCGGACCTGAAGGGAAAGCACTTTTTTCTTTTCTGCTCCCATGGTACAGAAATGGGCAATACTTTTTATTATATGAAAGAGGAGTTAAACAAGAAAGGAATTATAGTGGTGGCATCATTTGATTCATACGCAGAATCGTCACTTCAGTTTTACCCTGAAACAATTTATTCAGGTGCAAAGGTAATTGTATCCAAGGCTGCGCCTACAAGTCTTTCCGTGGAGCTGGCAAGGGAAAATAACATTATTTTAATTGCAAATGTACGAAGTAATAGATTCGATATTCTAAATGGAAAGAAATTTGTAAAAGTATAGTCTTTCCTGACAAAACTTTACTTAACAGTTATATGTAATTTAAACGATTTTTTCATAGTCAATCTGCGGCCTGAATTTTCCTTCTCTTTCTGCTTCTTTTAAAATCTCAATATATTTAGCCAAATTTTTTTTCGCACCTTCCGTCATCATTGTCCAGTCGGCCTCAATTGCATTGTCAGGACATAATTTTTCACAGTACCAGCAGTATATGCATCCTTCATTTTGGATTTCAGATGGATTCGCTTCAATATTAATCGCATTAACTGGACATGCATTCTGACACTGCAGGCACATTGTACATTTATTATTATTGATTTAGTTAAAAATAAATGGTGGGCAAAGGAATCTGAAATACTTACCCCGGAACTTTTCAGAAAAATTTCACCAAAACTGAAAATCAATAATAATAAATGTACAATGTGCCTGCAG
>JBHPHB010000017.1:0-32228 GCA_042569985.1 Spirochaetota bacterium
AACAAAAAGAAATAATGCTGAAAATACCCCACCCCATAAGCGAGCAATAACACCCAAATCAAATATTATCAGAAGAGGCAATGTCACAATAACAGTAATAATTGTAGTAATAATTTCTAAAAAAGTTGTTTCACGAGCAAGCAATGATTGTCTCAAGAAAACAAGACCAAGCATGCCTATCTGAAGAAATAAAGGTGGAATAAATGCTAAAAATGCATAAGGCCAGACATCAACTGTAAAAAAACTTTTAAGCCAAAAATTTGATGAGATTATTGTAAAAATTATACAAAAACTTCCAAATGAAAGTACAAAAGTATAAATTGTAGAAAATAATTTCTTCAGTTCATTATGGTTATATTTTTTTTCATGAAAAAATCTTCCAAATGCGGAATCAAGATATAAAGATATAAATATTGGTAAAAGCCTGGCAATTGAATTCAGGCCATTCAGGATCCCATATTCTTCTGGTAATAAATATCGGGTATAGACCGGCAATAGCAGAATTCCGATTCCTTTTGTAATCAGGCTTGATACTAAATACCATTTTCCATGTATGAAAATTGATTTATACCAGTTTAATTTATGAATATCATTATTTATTTGCATTAAATTGTTCGAAGATCTTGTTTAAAGAAATGTTTTTTCATAGATTTTAATTTGATCATTTATACTCTTGTCCATGGGAATATCCTCTTCATCAATCCATTGCTTTATATAATTAATGAATTCCAAAATATCCTCACGAATTAATAAATAATTTCTACTTGCTTTAATCTTTTCTTTAAATCATCAACTGATAACCACTCAGTATTATTGTCTGAAGCATAATTGAAAAATTCATCTACTTTATTACCTCCAGAAGTGAAGTGAGAATCAAAGTTCCACCATTCAAAATTCGGATAAATAATGAAGTGTTTGGGATATTCATATGCAGTAAAAGAATCATATTCGGTAATCATTACTTCATGAAGTTTTTCACCTTCTCGAATGCCAACTTCTTTTAATTTAACATTATCAAACATTGCCTGGGCAAGATCGGTTATTTTAAATGAAGGTATTTTTGAAATGTAGGTTTCACCACCCTTTGATTCATCCAAAGCTTTAAAAACAAGATCAACAGCTTCATCCAGGGTAATCCAGAACCGTGTCATCCTAAAATCAGTTATGGGAAGTTCCTTTTCTCCTTTATCAAGTAACATTTTGAAAAATGGAATAACTGAGCCCCTGCTTCCGGATACATTTCCATAACGGACAACTGAAAAAATAGCATTTTCAGAGCCGGTATAGGCATTTGCTGCAATAAACAACTTATCTGATGCAAGCTTTGTTGCACCGTAAAGGTTAATGGGATTTACTGCCTTATCAGTAGACAGGGCTACAACTTTTTTAATGCCTTTATCAATAGCAGCATCTACAATATTCTGAGCTCCGTGAATATTTGTTTTTATAGCTTCAAAGGGATTATATTCACAGGCAGGTATCTGTTTTAATGCGGCAGCATGGACAACATAATCAACACCCTCAAAGGCCCTGCTTAATCTATCCCTATCTCTTACATCTCCAATAAAATATCTTAAGTATTTATCATGCTTAAGGTATTTTTGCCTCATTACAAATTGCTTATATTCATCTCGAGAATAAATAATGACTTTCTTTGGTTTGTAAAGTGTAAAAATTCTTTCTACAAACTTATTGCCAAAGGAACCTGTTCCTCCGGTAATTAAGATAACCTTATCATTTAGCATAAAAACCAACCTTTTAATAAATTACTTTTAATCATATTTTAATTTTTTTATCTGCCTTATTTTTACTTAGTTCTGAAAAACTCCACAAAAATCTAATATTATTTTTTTGGATTCTGAATGCATATTTTTAAATTCTTTATGTGCCACAAGAAATACAATTATATCTGCCACTTCATATACCTCATCATGGTTTACAATTTCATATCCTTCAAGTTCATCAATATTAGGTTCCACAACAACAATTTTATTCCCATTTTCTTTTAACTCTGATGTAATTTGCAGTGCAGGAGACTCTCTCAAGTCATCAATATCTGCTTTATAAGATAATCCCATACAAGCAATAACAGGATCCCCTTTTTTTTCATTTTTAAATTTTCCAATGGTATCCTGAATTTTTTTCAGCACCCAGTCAGTTTTGGATAAGTTCACATCGCGGGCACAACGAATAATTTTAGCTTCCTTTTTAAAATCGGAAATAACAAACCACGGATCGATGGCAATACAGTGACCGCCAACACCGGGTCCGGGATTTAATATATTTACACGTGGATGTTTATTTGCTAACTCAATTAATTCCCCTACATTTATATCTGCTGCACCGGATATCATTGAAAGCTCATTTGCAAAGGCAATGTTTACATCGCGATATGCATTCTCAACCAACTTACACATTTCAGCTGTTCTGGAATTTGTTTTATGAAGTTTACCTTTAACAAATATAGAATAAAACTCAATTGCCCTGTCAGTGGATTCATCATTTAATCCGCCAATAACACGGTCATTATAAACTAATTCATGTAATACTTCTCCCGGTAAAACTCTTTCGGGACAATAGGCAAGATAGATATTATTACTTAACTCTGGGCGTGAAGAAAATATCTGCTCAGCAATTTTATCGGTAGTTTTTATGGGGCTTGTGGATTCAAGAATAATCAAATTACCTTTCTCCAGCAATGGTAAAATCATATTGGTTGCATTTTCTATATAGGATATATCGGGATCATGGTTTTCTTTAAAAGGGGTTGGAACAGCAATTATATAGACATCTGCTTTATCCGGTGTATCACTTGCTTTAAAATATCCGGCATTTACCACCTGGTGTACAAGGCCGTCCAAATCCGGTTCTACTATGTGAATTTTACCATCATTAATTATTGTACATACATCTTTATTAATATCTACGCCCAGGACATTAATCTTTTTACTTGCAATTAAAGCAGCCGTAGGTAACCCTATGTAGCCCAATCCCATCATAACAACCTTAATATCTTTCATCCTGTTTTTTCCCGGTTAATTATTATATTTTTAAAAATATCTACAATCTGACGACTTGTAGTGCCATCACCATAGGGATTAACAGCTTTGGCCATGTTATTGTAATAAGATTTATCATTTAACAATTTGCCAGTTTCCTGAATTATTTTATCCATGTCAGTGCCAACCAGCTTTGCAGTACCTGCTTCAACACCCTCAGTTCTTTCCGTCACATCCCGCATAACAAGTACGGGTTTTCCAAGTGCCGGTGCTTCTTCCTGAATCCCTCCGGAATCGGTTAAAACAACATAAGATTTTTCCATTAACCATATTAAATATGGATAACTTAACGGTTCGATTAGGTGAATTCTATCATTGTCATTCAAAATTCTGTTAACGGGCTCTCTGACATTTGGGTTCATATGAACGGGATAGATGATATGTGCATTTTCATTCTGTTTTACAATCTCAAGCATGGCTTCGCAAATATCTTCAAAGGGTTTTCCAAAACTTTCTCTTCTATGTCCTGTTACAAGAATTACTTTTTTTGATTCTATTATCCCTGTGAAATTATTAATATTCTTTGAGAAAAAATCGGTAATTTCTTTTTCCTTGTTTTTTTCCCCTATGATTTTCAGTCCCAATTGAAGCGCATCTATAACCGTATTACCAACAACAAATACATTGGCCTTAATGTTTTCATTTTCAAGATTGTCTTTTGCCTTTTCTGTTGGGGCAAAATGATAGTCTGCAATATGTCCTGTGATTATTCTATTTACTTCTTCGGGATAAGGTGATAATTTATTATGGCTTCTCAGGCCCGCTTCAAGATGTGCCACCTTTGTTTTTGTATAATAGCCTGCCAGCGCACCGGTTAAAACGGTTGTTGTATCTCCCTGAACAAAGATCACATGGGGCTGTTCATTATTTAAAACCTCTTCAATACCTTTCAGGGCATTTATTGTAATATCAAAAAGCGTCTGGTTTTTTTTCATCATATTTAAATCATAATGGGATTTAATCTGAAAAAATTCCATTACCTGATCAAGCATTTCTCTATGCTGAGCGGTAACGCAAATCTTTACGTCAAAGGCATCTTCTTTCTGAAATTCTTTGATAAGAGGGGCCATTTTAATTGTTTCCGGCCTGGTGCCAAATATAAACAAAATCTTCATTTAAAGCTCTTCACCTCTTTTCTTAATTTATCTATTTCAACCTGCATTTTCTCATACTCCGTTTCTTTTCGGTTGAGGAATTGTTTAGTTATTTTATACTTTTCCTTAATTCCCTCTGAAGTTAAAATATATTTGTATCCCAGCTTATTATCACTTTTTTTAAAGTTTTGAAGCTTTATTATACCCATATTGGTAAGGGCTTTTATCAAATAATTTACCTTCCCAAGACTATAGCCTAATCTGCTTGCAATATCTCTTTGGGTAATATCATTTTTATCTTCAATTTCTTTTATTACTTTATAGATTTCTTCTATCTGATCGTTTTTATTCATACCTTGTTCAACCATTGAACAAGGTATGAATTATGGGTACATTTGTCAAGGAAAATTGACTTAATTATGTTAATAATGAGATTTGTTATGGAGATATTTAACAGGTATTTCTTTTCTCAAGCACTCTAAAGCATTATTTTATCATACTTCCTGGCACTGGTAACAAAAACATCCTCTAAACTGGGCATAATCTTTTCAAGTTTGTACGACGATATTTTCATCTTCCCAAAAAGCTTTTTTATCTCTTTGGCCGTTGAAACTTCTTTGCCGCATAATATGTGTATATCACTTCCAAATATAGCTGCCTCTTCAATAAAATCAACCCTTGAAATTTTATCAAATATTTCTATAAAATTATCAACCTTAATTGTAAATACATCATATTCCAGTGATTTCTTTAATTGTTCAGGAGAATCAAGTGCTATTATCTCCCCGGAAATAATAAGTGCTATACGATTACAGTGCTCTGCCTCGTCAAGGTAATGGGTCGTAACAAAAATCGTCTTGCCTGCCTTGGAAAAACTATAAATCATCTCCCAGAAGATCCTCCTCATTATTGGGTCAACTCCCGATGTGGGCTCATCTAAAAAAAGTATATCGGGATCATGTAAAATAGCGCAACCCAGCGCCAGCCTTTGCTTAATTCCCACGGGAAGGTTTATAACAAGTTCATCCTTTCTCTTGTCAATTCCGGACATTTCCAAAACAACCTTTATCCTTTTTTTTAGCATCCTGTCACTAAGACCATAAATACTTCCAAAAAAACTGAGGTTCTCCATTACCGTGAGGTCTCCAAAAAGTGAAAACTTCTGAGACATGTATCCAATGTTGCTTTTTATCTTGTCCTGTTCGCTAACAATATCAAATCCCAAAACTGAACCCTTCCCCCCGGTGGGCATCAATATGCCGCATAACATCTTTATTGTGGTACTTTTACCCGCACCATTTGGTCCCAGGAAGCCGAAGATCTCCCCCTTGTTAACAGATAAAGTTATATTATTAACAGCAATAAAATCGCCAAACTTTTTAGATAAATTATCTATGTTAACAACCGTTTTCATTATTCCAGCCTCTTGCTAAATCTTCTTGCACTTAGAAATATTAAAATTGATCCAATTAAAAGTAGAAACATCATTTCCGGCCACAGGGTTATTATTCCCGTGCCCTTCAAAAATACTCCCCTTATAATTATAAAGAAATATCTCAGTGGATTAAAATACGTAATTACCTGCATTGAAAAGGGCATGGCATTAATTGGAAAAATAAAACCTGAAAAAATCGTTGCCGGCATGAGGAATAAAAAGAATGTCAGCATGGCCTGCTGCTGAGTCCTTGATATAGTTGAAATAAATAAACCCACTGCAAGGGTTGATAAAATATAAAACAGTCCTGCCACCAGTAAAAAAATGAAATTACCATTAAAGGGGACATTAAACCAAAATATCGTAATCAGTGATACTATACAGATATCAATGACCCCGACAATTGCAAAGGGAACTGTTTTCCCCAGGATATACTCAATGGGCTTTATTGGTGATACTATAATCTGGTCAATGGTTCCGCTCTCTCTTTCCTTAACGATTGACATTGATGTAAGTAAAATTGTAATGAGTGAAATTAAAAGTGCAATCACTCCGGGAAGATAAAAATTTCTGCTCAATAATGCCTGGTTAAATAAAATTCTTTCCTTCAATTCAATAACATTTTTTAATTTAAATCCGGGGCTGCTATTTGGCGAATTGGCCCTGGCCGATGACATTTTAAATGAAATATTCGAGCGAATCCTTTCCAATAATTTTTTCATGGATATTTTATTTATTATTTCATTTACATAGGCCATGATTATGGATGCCCTGGAAGAATCCATACCATCAATGAGAATTTGAATCGATTCTGTTTTTCCTTTCTTTATGTTTTTGGATAAGCCCTTTCTTATGTGGATGTATAGATCGGCCTTTCCCGTATCAAAGAGATAATTAATGTCCTTTGGAGATTTTAAAGAAGCAGTATAAACAAAGTATCCCGATGACAAAAACTTTTCAATAATTTCTCTGCTCATCCTGGTTTTGTCTTCATCAAAAACAGCCAGGTTGATATTCTTAACATCAATGGTTGCGGCATAACCAAAAATAACAAGCATCAAAACGGGAGCAACAAACATGATGCCCCTCATTTTTACATCACGCATTATCTGCTTGAATTCCTTTCTCACCATGCTGATAATAATATTCTTTCTTATAAAAGTCATATTAACTCTCTGGAATGGTTAATGTAAATTTCTTTATACTTAGAAAAATTACAATAATTGCAAAAATTAATAAAAAGATAATTTGAGTCCATAACATTTGATAACCAATGCCCTTTAATGCAATTCCTTTTACAACAACCATCATATATCTTGCGGGAATAAGATATGTAATTCCCTGAACAACAATGGGCATATTCCGGATTGGGAAAATAAAACCTGATAACAAAAAGGTTGGAAGAAAAGTAATTACCATGGCAAACTGAACAGACAACACCTGGCTTCGGGTTGCCGAAGATATGAGCATCCCCAGTCCCGATGTACCAACTAAAAAAAGCATGGATATAATACACATCTCCACAAAACTTCCGGCAAAGGGGACATTGAATACAAAAAATCCAATTGAAAAAGAGGCTATTACATCAAAAATACCAATAAAAAGATAGGGAAGTAACTTCCCGAAAATAACTTCATACTTTCTCACCGGTGTAGTTATGAGGGTCTCCATTGTACCCCTTTCCCATTCCTTTGATATGGTGAGCGAAGTGATTAGGGCAGAAATTATTGCCAGTATAAGTATTGCAAGACCGGGAATAATAAAGTTTTTACTTTTTAATTCTGAGTTGTACCAGATTCGTGTCCTAACATCAATGGGCAGTCTTAATTTTGATATGCCAATTTGCTTTAGCTCATTTTCCTGTATTTCCCTGTTGAAATCATAGGTTATTGCTTTAATATAACCTAAAGAAATTGTTGCTGTCGTTGAATCGGACCCGTCAACCAGGACCTGTACCTCCGAAATTTTACCGGCTTTAAATCTTTTTGTAAAATCGATGGGGATAACAATGGCTATGACAATTTCATTAGAATTAATTAGCTTATCAATTTCCTTATAGGAATTCACGTATTTTCTAATTGTAAGATATTCGGTATGCGCGAACTTTTCAATATACTTCCTTGAAAAATTACTCTTATCATTATCAAGAATTGCCAGCTGTACATTTGTTACATCAACAGTTATGGCATAACCAAAAAGCAGAATAAGCAGAACAGGCAGTATTATGGATAGTATGAGGCTCCTGCTATCTCTCCTGATTTGGATCCACTCCTTGTCGGCAAGGGTCAATATTCTCATTAGCGATCTCAACCTAGAGCTCCTCCTCTGAGATTATCTCCACAAAAGTATCTTCAAGTGACGGCATAACCTGTTTAATAGATATAATTTCTTTTTTGTTTTTCTGCAATAACCTCCTAACCTTCGTTTTAGTTTTATTCATATCCCCGGTAAAAATCCTGATAAAGCTGCCCGACCTTATTATGGTCTTAAAATCACCGCTCCCCTGAAGAATCAATTCGCATTCCATCGGTTCTGTTACATTTATTTCAAGAAGCTTTTTATTGATGCCCTTCCTGATTGATTTGGGTTCTCCCAGGCGGATAAATTTACCTTTGTACATTAAGGCAATCCGATTGCACCTCTCTGCTTCATCCAGGTATGCAGTGCTCACTACTATTGTTACACCTTCGCCTAAAAGGTCATATAATATTTTCCAGAACTCTCTCCTCGATACGGGGTCAACTCCATTGGTTGGTTCATCTAAAAGAATTATTTCAGGTGTATGTATGAGGCTGCAGGCGAGGCCCAGCTTCTGTTTCATGCCTCCGGAAAGTTTACCGGCAAGCCTGTCCTTAAAAGGGCCCAGTTTACTAAAATCATAAAGCCGCTTTGACCTTTTTTTTATCTCTTTTCCGGGTACACTGAAAAGCCTTCCAAAAAAATAAATATTCTCCTCAACAGTGAGGTCCTCATAGAGCCCAAAACGCTGCGGCATATATGCCATTTTTTCTTTAATCAAATATGAATCCTTAAAAATATCCACGTCATTTATTAAAAGTTCACCTTTATCGGGAACAAGTATTGTTGACATCAGGCGAAGCAAAGTGCTTTTCCCGGCCCCGTCGGGGCCTACGATCCCAAATATTTCTCCTTTTTGAATTTTAAAATCAAGTGATGATACAGCGGGATTTTTAGGGAATGATTTTGTTAAATCCTTTGCGACAATCACTTCTGCTTCTCCATGATAATACGCGCATCAGCGGGCATACCCGGTTTGAGCAGCATCTTTGGATTGCTAATTGCAATCTTTACGGCAAACATTAGCTTTACCCTTTCATCCTTTGTCTGAATTGTCTTGGGAGTAAATTCCGCCTTATTTGAGATTGCTATGACCCTGCCCTGAAAGACCTTTTCCTCAAAGGAGTCAACGGAGATCTCAGCCTTTTGGCCTAACTGTATATGGCCAAGTTTCTTTTCATTTATATATATCTTAATCCAGGCCTTTGTTAAATCGGCAATTGTCATAATTGATGTGCCGGGGAATGCGATTTCGCCAATCTCCAGGTTTCTCTCGAGTACAATTCCCGATATGGGCGAATAGATTACGGCATTATCAATGGAAGCATTTATATGTTTAGACCGGGCCTTTGCAACACGGTAAGCAGTCAAAGCATTATCATAATCCCTTTTTGATATTGCACCCTGTTTGAATAGTTTTTTCACCCTGGTGAGGTTGCTTGATGCATTTCTATAATTTGCTATTACCGAATTACGCTGTGCGCTTAGCTCATCATATTCCAGCTTAACGGCAAGTGCACCCCTTTTTATTTTTTCACCTTCTTCTTTGGGAATACTCTTTATTCTTCCTGCCATTTTTGAGCTAATCTCGATTTCTGTAACTTCAATGGTCCCGGACCCTTCAATGCCGGAATCACCTAACGATCCCTTTCTAAATACTTCAAAATATAGAACTGAAACAACAATTGCTAACACGACTATAACTATGGGTATTATTCTCTGTTTCTTACTCATCTTTGCCTCCAAAAATAATGTTCTCATTATCTATTCCAATTTCTTTCTGTAAGGATGCCAGGGACTGGTAATAGTTGTTAATTGCGTTTATGTAACCTGTTTTGGCTTCTGTCAGTGATAACTGGGAAGCGAGAAGCTCAGAGTTTTTAATGACCCCGGCATTGTAGCTTACCCTTGCAATCCTCAAGCCCTCCTGTGCCCTGTCAACATTCTCCCGTTGAGAATTAATTGTATAATAGGAAGTCATTAGTTTCGAATAATTTGATTTTAAGGAAATGGAAATGAGCCTTTTCAGTCTATTAAGTTCCAACTCGGTTTTTTTAATGTTTATTTTTTCTTGTCTTTCGTTGGCCCTGGATGAATCTACTGGCAGCAGGGCGCTCCACCTGTATGTTGCAGCAAGCCTTACCTGAAAGGTATTCTGCCAGTTACTGTTCCCGGTTATGCCGGAAAGGTCAATGTCAACGGGAGCATTAACGTTAGGAGTATTTGGGAGAAGCTTGGTCACCCCGTAATATCCCCCAATTGTAAAGGTTGGCCAAATATAAAATGAACTATTAATATTCTTTAAATGGCCGGCAATCTCCTTTTTTAATGTGAGCTGAATTATTTCCGGCCTGTTCCTCATGGCAATGGGAGACAGCCTTTTTATGGCAGTTAGTGTTTTATCCCTGGGTTTCCTGAATTTTGTTTTTTTCAGAATGTCAATATTAACACCGTACTTGGTTGTATCATTGCCAAGATAATAGTTATACAAATCAAGAGACAGACTATACTTATTCCTCGCCTCAAAGAGAAGGGGCTCCTGGCTTTTTAATTTTACCTGTGCCTGCAGAAGCTCATACTTTGGTACGGTCCCGGTTTTATATAAGTTATTAACATCCTTCAGGTTTTCCTTTAGCAGGGATATTGCATCCTCCCTTAGGCTAATCAACTCGTCTGCCAGTAAAACTGAGAAATAACTCTTTATGACATTATAAATAATTTCGCTTTTAATTCTTCTTACATTTAAGGCTGCAGCCTTATAGGCCTTCTTTGACATTTTGAGGGAATTATAAAACATACCGGGGTTAATTCCAAATGTAAGCTGGATTACCTTAATGTCATATTGACCATCGGAAAGGCTGAGAAATCCATTCTCTGCATACTGCCTTATCATGGAAATTTCCGACTCAAGAACCGGCATCAGTTTTCCCCATACGGCATTAACTTTTTCATCTGCAATGCCCTGCTCTTTTAATGATATTTTATATTCAAGATTATTTTTCAGGGCAATTTTAATTGCTTCTTTAAGGGATATTTTTTTTGGGGAAGCAAAGGCAAGGCTGTTAATTAGAACAATAATTATTATTAATATTTTACACATAGGAATCCCCCATTTTTAAATTGCTTATTTCTCAATACCCGACTTTAAAATTGTTAAGAAGTTATTCTTAAAATTATCAATATAATTTTCCTTAAAAATTACTTTCTCAAATTCACTTCCCCTGAGAGCAATTTTAATTAAATTAAAAAAAACAACGGGGCCGATAATTTGAAAGGCCGTGTACACCGGTTCCAGGTCTTTTAAAATATTATTTTTGGTGCCGGTTTTAAAGATATTTTGAATTTTACTCATTGCCGGTACAATGAGGTTTGGAGCTGCAATCTTTTTAAAATACTTTCCTCCGCTTGATATCTCTCTAATCATTATCAAGATAAAGTCTGACTCAATATTATTAACAAATTCCAAAAAGTTATCAAAAAATATGTATATCTGTTCATTTGGTTCTTTATCTTCAGGTATTGCATCAAATACATTACTTAAAACTTTATTATAAGTATTTGTTAAAATTGTCTCATAAACGGCTTCTTTTCCTTTATAGTGATAATAGATCATGGCCTTATTGATACGTGCCCGGCTGGCAATTCTATCAACACGGGCACCCTCATATCCGTATTTAGCAAATTCCTTTAGCGCTGATTTTAATATTTTTTCTTCCGACGATGTTTTGGCCATAGCAATCCCAACTCCTTTGTTAACTAACCATTTAGTTAATAAAGTAATAGAACAGACAGCTCATGTCAAGTTAAATACAATGTTTTTATAATAAAAAAATTTATCAAATCTTCCACCCATTCGTTTATTAATTAGGAAAAAGATTTTATCAACGAGAGGGAAAATTATGATTATTGAAACTACAATCAACATAAATACATCTGTTTTAAATGATATTATACTGGCTTCAGATAAAAGGGGAAAGTCAAAATCAGAAACCATTGTTATGCTGTTAAAAATGGTTATGAAAGATAATGGAATTAAAGCAAAAATTAATAAAAGTGTTAAATATCAGGTAAAAGAGGAAAAGGACAATTGGCATAAACTGCATATATATCTTGGGGAGAATGATTATGAATATTTTTTAGACTTAAGAAAGCTTTTGAAAATGTCTGTTTCAAATATTGTTGCTTATGCTGTAAAAAAGTTTCTGCATTGTTTACTTAAAAATAACATTACCGATAACTATCAATTTACCAATTATATTTTAACTAAAAATACGATTGATGGGGTTATTTTCTGGCAATTATTCTGGGGAGTACCAAATAAAATTGAGGAACTATTAAAATACAGCAAACTTTAAACTCATTTAACACTTTTTAAATCAAAGTAAAAAATATTGTTGCACGGAATAAATGACATTGTCAATATCCCCTTAATAAACAATATATTAACCGGTATAAAAATATGATTGCAAAGCTTAAGGGAAAAATTGACGATTTAAAACCCACGGAACTTATCCTGGACGTAAATAATGTGGGATATCATCTTTCAATTCCAATATCAACCTATGAAAAAATTTATAATGAAATTGAAATTTCTCTCCATGTTTATACTTTGCATAAAGAAGATCAGTTTAGGCTTTTCGGATTCTTTACAGAAGAGGAGAAAGAGCTCTTCTCAATTCTAATAAATATCAGCGGAATCGGACCGTCAATTGCACTTTCCATACTTTCGGGGATCACAATAGAAAGGTTAATAGATTCAGTTAAAACCAATAAACTGGCCCTGTTGACTAAAATACCGGGAATTGGAAAAAGCAAAGCCGAAAAACTCATATTTGAATTGAAAAGAAGATCAAAAAAACTGGATAGCTTCACAATAGATTCTAAAGAAGTTCCCACGGCGCGCAATGACGCAGTTGAAGCCCTTGTTTCACTGGGTTTTGATGAGTCAAAATCATATAGTGCCATTGAGCAGGTTTTAAATGAAAACCCTGATTTTTCAATTGAAGAAATAATCAAAGAGGCTTTAAAACTTATTTCAGGCTAAAACAAGTTATTTTTTATCCCCGGTCCTGGAAACTATACCACTGGAAGAATCTACATTAACCACTGTTCCATTCTTCAATATCCTTGTTGCATCTACGGCATTGGTCACCACGGGAATTTCCAGGGTTTTACCAATTACAACAGTATCAGAGTCTTCGCCCTCTTCTGTTATAATTGCCGCCGCATATTTTAAAAGCGGCATTATCTCATTAGTTGTCCTGCCAATAACAATAACATCACCGGAATTAAATTGAATTTGCTTGCTACTGTCTTCATCAATAACACATACATTACCAGTTGCTGACAGTTTATTTGCGCCTATCCCCTTAATAAGAACATCCCCGACAATTCTAATCATCAGTGTATTGGTAGTACCACTTACACCTGCCGGCAGCCCGCAGGTAATTAAAACAAGGTCTCCGTTTTCTATCAATCCGGTTTCGGCAGTATCTTTTATTGTCTGGTTAAATATACCATCAAATGTTTTTTTAATATTCGTAAGAATTGGCAAAACTCCCCAGGATAGTGATAGCTGATAAAAAACACTCTCCAATATGGTGGGGGCAATTATTTGACAACCGGGCCTGTATCTTGCCACCATCCTTGCCGTATGTCCCGATTTAGTCACGGAGATTATTGCCTTTGCATCGAGATTGTGTGCGGCAGCACAGGTGGCATAACTTATTGCATTTGTAACATTATTTAATGACGTGTCATAATAATCCTTGAACTTTTTAATATAGTCAATATTCCCCTCTGTTTCAACGGCAATCTTGGACATTGTTTTTAATGTCTCCACGGGATACTTGCCAATTGAAGTTTCGCCCGATAGCATAATACCGCTTGTTCCATCATATATGGCATTTGCCACATCAGTTATCTCCGCCCTTGTGGGCCTTGGATTTTTAATCATGGACTCAAGCATCTGCGTTGCCGTTATTACTACTTTACCCGCTATATTACATTTTCTTATCATCTGCTTTTGAATTTCAGGCAGTTCCTCAAAGGGTATTTCAACACCCATGTCCCCACGGGCAACCATTATACCATCACTTACACGAATAATATCATCAATATTATCTACGCCGCCCCTGTTTTCTATCTTTGATATTATTTTTATATGGCTGGCCTTATTCTTTTCTAAAATCATTCTGATTTCTTTAACACAATCTGCATCCCTCACAAAAGAAGCCGCAATAAAATCAAAGCCATTTTTTATGCCAAATAGAATATCCTCCCTGTCCCTGTCACTAACGAAGGGAAGGCTGATTATTACATTTGGGATATTAACACCCTTCCTGTTGCTAACTGTACCGCCATTTATTACATCACAGTGGATATCATCATTTTCAATTTCAACAACCTTCAATTCTATGAGACCGTCATCAATCAGTATCCTGTCTCCCCTGCTCACATCGCCAGCAAGTCCCTTATATGTAATTGAAACAATCTCATCGGTCCCCTCAACCTCCCGTGGAGTTAAAGTAAACATCTTTCCACTGGTGAGTTCAACACAGTCATTTTTAAATTTCTTTAAACGAATTTCCGGTCCCCTGGTATCCAGCAGCAAGCCCACGGGAATTTTAAGCTTAGCCCTTATGCCTTTAAATGTTTTCACAGTTTTGAGGTGCTCTTCATAATTACCATGGGAAAAATTCAGCCTGGCAACATTCATTCCGCTTTGAAATAACTTTTCCATGGCATCTTTACCTGCCGTAGCAGGCCCTATGGTACAGACAATTTTAGTTTTTCTTAAATGTGTTTTCAATTTTATCGGATCCCCCTTATTCGCAACTTCTTATCAAAGGAAATAATTACGACATATTTAATTTCAACTTTCTGGTGAGACTCTAAATTGAGCTTCCACTTACGTATGCCCCGGGCATACCTTGTTGTCTTTTCGAATTCGCTATCCTTCATAAATTTATGTGATATCTTTTTGATCTCAACCTCAATCTCCTTATTCTGAGAAAGGGGAAGGGCATCATAAAGAATTACCTCGGTACTTCTTGGCAGCTGGTTCTCCACTTTTATTTTATAGCTGTATTCAATGCGGCGCTTTCCGCCAAATAGTCCGGCCTTGTCTTCAAATTTTTTAACCAGCTCTTTTTTGGCCGTGATGCGGCCCTCAATACCAAGAACGAGGTCCTCCTTTTTACCAATTGGTGTATAGGGAATTTTTACCTTGCCCATGAACTCATTCTCCAGAAATATCTGGGCTTCGCCCTTTAGCCATGGCAGGGGAGTTGAATTCTTTGTTGAAACTTTCAAAAAGCTGCTCTGCACCCTGTCGGGAAGAAGCTCGTAATAAAACTTAACCTTCCCGGTACCCTTTATTTTAAAATCCTGAATAAATTTTTTCTGATATTTATTGGAAGATATTATGCTTTGTTTCAGTGGTGTGCTTATATCAAAGTATGTCCCCTTTTCCTTTACCCTGGTCCTGAAATCGTCCTCTTTTTTTTCTCTTTTTTTGAACAACCCCGAAGCACCCTTCCTTTTATATCTAATCTTATCATAAGACCTGGTTTTACTTCGATACACATCAAGAAGCCATGGATACAAAGAGGGCTCCCTTATTGCATTTACCGGGGTGCCCGTTGACAGGGATAGTTTCACATTATCCCAGTCCTCCTCGGTCTTCTGATAGATATTTGCATAAACCACCAGGTCCACAGATTTATTCTCGTTGCTTGCCCTGATATCATACTTCATCTGCCAGTAGGTGTTTGGTATGACATAGCTGAATGTGAAGAATGAACGTGAATCCATCTTTGAATTAATATTAACGACAACCCTTTTTTCAATATCAACCTTTCCCGTGGGTTTTAATAATAGCTTGTTTCTTGTTGCATAGCTTTGCGTAATATTAGCAAACTGCTGTACATTCATGGCCGAACGGTTTGATAATATGACCTTATTCATTGACTGGTAATTCTGAAAATAACTGTATCCGGCAATCTGGGAAAGCTCAAACTCCCATTTCTGAATTATCTTTCCAATCTCTTCCCTCTTCTTTTCAATATCGCGTTTTCCCTTTAACAGTGATTTCTTTTTTTTACTCACATAGTTTAAAGTATTGTCCCATACTTCCACTTTTGGGATTCTCGTTGCCAGCTCTTTAGACACTGTCTGGTTTGTAAATTCAAGGATGGAGTTAAGAAATTTCTGCTGCGACTTGATATTCTTTAAGTCGTCAACCAGTACCTGGTCCTGCTCCCGGAGGTTCTCCAATTTTTTTTCAATTGCCAGAATCCGCTTTTGCCTTTTTTTAATTAGTGCCTTCTTTAAAACCTCCATGGATATAATTTTACCACTGTAAGTTTTAGGCAAACTCCCCTTAACAGACCAGTCATAGAGCAATTTTGATAAGCCTCCAATGACAATTTTATTATTGCCCTTTTTCAAAGCTAAATTCACTGTTCTTATGATCTTTGCCTGGTTCTGATACAGCTTAACCGAAACTATCTTGCTGGATAATACTTTTTCATTTGCCGTTGTCTTAATATTTAATCCTATAAACAGGAAAATAAATATTGGTATAAATAATGCCCCGTATTTTTTCATCTTAAGCCCCTTTAAGTCTTGTTTAGTTAACTCATCACCGGTAAAAACTCTTATTTATTCAATATCTTCTTCATATAATATTTGAATAAATAAATCAATCAATTAATATTATCACATTCAATGATTTTTGCATTATTATAATAAAATCTCAGGATATCTCCATGCCCTTTCCCTTCTAAAGACATTTTATACGCCCCCCACTGACAAAGGCCGATTCCATGGCCAAGGCCATTTCCCCTGAATAAATATCCCCCTTTTACCTTTTCAATAACAAAGTAATTACTCTTAACCGCGCTCCACCCCAGGATCCTCCCCGCTCTTGAAATAAATTTTGATGCGGATATTCTGTTAACCTCATTATTTCTATCATAATACATCAGGTATGATAGACGTCCCTGTTTTGAAAAAGTATTAAACTTCTTAAAATACCTTCTCTTCAAAATTTTCCTTAAATTATTCATTGAAATAAAATATTTCCACTTATAATGGGGAGAATCACTGCATCTGTGTTTACCATGGGGTAAGATTTTATCAGGCCCCCTTCTGAAATATTTTATGTAGTCATGCCCGGGCCAGTAAACTTCGGGGCCTGTTAAAACTCCACCGCAGGTTGAATGAAAATAGGCACTGAGAAATTTACCATCATTATCTATTAAGACCCTCCCCCCGGTTTTATTTTTCAGTCTGCTAAAACTTATGCCCGGGAAATGGACACAGTGAGTTAAATCACAGAATTGATAATCCCTTTTCCCATGCCTGTTATGGTTTCGGAAAATATATGAACGTATTGCTACCTCCATGGAAGCTAAAAGTTCCTGTTTCCACTTCTTGCTTTTTACCTTTTTGTTCTTTGCATGAAGCAAACTGCCCAGTTCGGCAATAGCCGCGGAATGCACATACTCCTCAAGGGGAACTGTATTGATAATGGTCAAACTTTTTAAACCGGCCTTAATATCCAGTGTCCCGCTATAAAACCTTTTTGCATGCTCCTTATTATTCCAAAAATTTATTGTTAAATATCTGCCCGTTGATATGCGTACAGCTCTTTCGGTATAACGCCTATTTGAAACCTTTATTATGAGTTTGTCCTTTGCCCTAGTAATAGATATTTTTTCTTTAACAATTTGAATTGATACATTTGAAAAAAAAAGCCTGGCATCTTTTGCAATCACTTCAATTTTATTTAACCTGTATCTGCTTAATATTCCAATCCTCACAGCCTTAAATGGAATACTTATGCTGCCTGCTCCCAGCAAAAAAATAATTGAAAAGATGATGATTTTTCTCAAATGCAAAATTGAACACGCCTTATAATTTATATTTTTACTATACTTTCTACGGGAAAAGATAATCATTTTAACAGGTTCAATACAGTTTCCGAAAGTTTCCCCGCCTCTTTCATACCGCTGCCCTTGAAAACAAAAGTGACCATGACATAATTTATATTTTTAAGCCTGAAGTAAACCACGTTCCAGCCATGGGTTGTAAGCCTCTTCTTTAAATGTGTTGCCGTACCTGTTTTTGCACAGAGTATATTAATATCCCCATTTTTAATGCTCATCTCCTTAAGGGTACCTTCAGTATGCACCCTGGAAAGGGCACCCTTAATAAAATCCCTGTGTGAAAATGATATGTTCAGGGAATACTGAATTTTTGCATTTGTATTTCCCTCATGCGGGACCAGGAGTGGAGTATTCTCGAAAAACGCTGCATAGGTTTGTGCGACTTTAAGGGGGCTCACCCTGATTACCCCGCCTTCACCAATGGATGAGGAAATATACATAAATACAGATTTTGGTCTTGATATTATTAACGTCCCATCACCGGTTGCTGATAAACCGGCATTTGCATTTTCATTGAGATGCCATTTTTTAATTAAAAGATCATAGAACTTCTCCGGATTATTTGAAGCATTTGTTAAGAAATAAACATTACATGACTGAACAAGGGCTTTCTCCAAATCAACATCTCCATGACCGTCACGCAAGGCACATTTGCCGTATCTCTTTTTTGTTTTTTTATCAATGGGCAGGTTAAAGGTTATATCATCAATTTCTCCGAACCTGAACTTCCCCTTTGCAAAAAACTTACCCCGGCAGTTCAAATGTCTATGCCGGTCAAAATCAAACATGGCAGAATTTTCAATAAAAATCACCGCAGACCATAACTTTGCAATTGACCCCGGTGGAAACCTTCTGCTATAGGCAAAATCCCTGTTATAAACATACTCAACCTTTGCCGTCCTGGAATTTATAATTAATACCGATGATTTTGAATTCTTTTGTTCGAATTTTTTTATTGCCAGGTCGATTGTTTTTGATTCAAAGGGTAAAGTTTGTTTGGGAAGAATAATCAGAATTAAGGACAGGATAATGTATATTTTTTTGTATTTCATCTCAGGTAATATCGATATATATTATCTGAGATGGCACATTATGTGTCAATAAACAAAAGATGAATTTGATATCTTGAAGTCACAATTTGTGATATCAAGTTAGGGAGGAGTAAGAAAACTTCCATTTGTCTTTATGGAACATGTGTGGCGATGCTTTCAAGTGTTTTGAACAGCGATAGAGCTATCAATGTTAACATTCAAATTATGAGGGCATTTACCCAATTAAGAAAAGTTATTTCATCTACAGATGATATTAGAAAAAAAATAAATAACCTGGAAGAATTTATGAAAAATAAATTTGAAGCAACTGATAATAATATTCAGGCTATTATTTCTGTAATAAACTGGATAATAAATCCTGAAGATGATCAAGGAAACATACAGAAGATTGGGTTCAAGATCAACGGAGATAAATCCAAAAAGAAGAGAAAAAAGAAATAAACTATCTCATCCTACCAATGATAGTCACTAAAATAATTGTATCAGATTCCAGTATGCATTCTGTTTCATTTTCATGTTTCAGGTTCCAAGCTCTAACTCACCTTAATGTGAAACTAGTTTTACTACTTAAAACTTTGAGCATTGAACTGTTTTGACATGAAATTTTTTCATAAAATAACATTATAAATTTATATCAAAATCGATTCCCATTCGTATATCTTATAGAGACAATAAAACTAAAAACATTTTCAAATAAATAAATAAAACTTGACGAGTACCCTTATTTTGGGTACATTGCATATGTTTAAAGTAATTATTAAAAAGAAAGCTCTAAAAGGTATTGATAAAATGCCTGAAAGAATTAAAAACAGAATCTATTATCTTGTTGATGACTTAATTGAAACCGGCCCTGTACAATCAGATTGGCCAAATTATAGCAAATTAAGTGAAAGCTTATACCATTGTCATCTTGCCCGCAAATGGATTGCCTGCTGGCAATGTGAAAAAAACTCAATAACGATAGAGGTATACTATGCAGGCTCACGTGAAGATGCACCATATTAAAATTGATATTAAAGGTGATATTCCTCCTGATATTCTTGATCTTTTGATTAAAAAGTATGGGAAAAAGCTTAAACTTATTAAAGATGAAGGTGATGAACTGATAGATATCACAAAAACTGAGTGGTTTAATTTGATGAAAGCAAAATTGAAACCAGGTGATGCGATGAAACATTATCGTAAAATTTATCAAATGACTCAAACCGAGTTAGGTGAAAAACTTGGAGGTATAAGCCGTCAGCATATATCTGACATGGAGAATGGGAGAAGGCCGATTAGTTTAAATACTGCAAAATATTTATCAAAGATATTTAAAAGATCTGTTGAAAGATTTTTTGTTTTGGAATAAAATCTATGTCGTGTGAAGGGCTTCGCCCTTCAAGTTCAAGGTTCACAAATTAGTACAAAGCTCAAAGTATTAATCTCTTTTTTAAGTAAAATTTTTTCGAAATAATATCATAATTCTTCAACAAAATCCATTCCTCATTCGTATATATTATAGAAACTATTAATGGGGAATGGATTAAATATGGAAGAAATGATTCCATCAGAAACTATTCTAAGTAAAATATATCTTATCCGCGGTATAAAGGTCATGCTTGATCGTGATTTAGCTGAATTGTATGGAGTGGAAACAGGTCAATTAAAAAGGCAAGTAAGAAGGAATATTGATCGATTCCCGGAAGATTTTATGTTAGAATTGACTAAAGATGAACTTGAAAATTTGAGGTGCCAATTTGGCATCTCAAGTTGGGGTGGCCCAAGATATCCTCCAATGGTTTTCACGGAAAATGGGGTAGCCATGCTTTCTACAGTACTTAATAGTAAAAGAGCTGTACAAGTCAATATTCAAATAATGAGAACATTTACAAAATTAAGAAATGTGCTTTCATCAACTGATGACATTGAAAAGAAAATAAATAATCTTGAAGAGTTTGTTAAAATAAAATTTAAAGAAACTGATAATAGTATTCAAACAATAATCTCAGTACTAAATATGATTATGAATCCTGAATATGAATCCGAAAACATGGAGCAGATTGGGTTTAAGGATTGAAGTTAAGTTTACGGTTCATAACTGAGTACAAGGTTTAATGTTCAATGTTCAAAGTTGGATTAACTCGAAATATATACATCTTAGTATTGTTATAATCCTTTGAACCTTTGAACATTGTACTTTGAACTATCCGAAGGGCATTGTATGTAATTCTAGGAGTTTGCTGTAGGATATATCATGGAGGACCAGATAGTATTTTTCCGTTTTTATCTAACCAAACAAAATAATTTGATGAATATTGAAGTGTATAATCATAATAAAAATTAAATACCTGTCCTTTTTTTGTTTTTAAATAATATTTATCATGATTTTGTTCGTAACCAGTTTTTTTATTTAATATTTTATAGTATCCATTCTGTTTAATAGTACCTTTAATTACTTTTCCATTTAATAATTTAATTTTACCAATGCCAATTGGTCCAATATTTTTATAATTCCCAGTATATTTAGTTCCATCCTTCCATTCAATATTAACATTTCCTTTTAATCCATTACACTCCCAACCTTTTTCCCATGTACCTATATGTACAGTTCCATCATCTAGTTTAATTATTCCTTTCCCATGCTTTAAACCATCTTTCCATTGACCTGAGTATTCAAAATTATAGCATTTTATATTACCATAACCATTATACTCTCCATTCTTAAAATATCCAATATAAATACCATCACTACATGAACGACCGGTACCAATCTCACTTATAGTTTTTTCCCCATATCCATTGTAACAATCTCCACTGATACACTTTTCAGTTTTACACTGAAAACAAAATTGACATAAAATTATTATTAAAAATATAAATGTCTTATTCATAATAAATTAATCTTTAATAGCTTTAATATACATTATTCCTATCATGTATATTGTTAAAATCATTTTTCTCAGATTTTTTCATTTTTATTTTCTTTTTTTTATTCATGTCGTCATAAATTCTATTGTATGTTTCAACTATCTTAGCAACAAAAAAACTTTCGACCATCGATTCTGTGAACCTTGGATCTTCTTTATCAATTTTTTTATCAATAACATAATTATCATGAACGACAGCAGTTGAGTGTAGTAATTCCTTGTCTAATTTTTTCATCCAAGGTTGTTTCTCACCAAGGAATATACCTGCAAGAACCTCTTTTATATTTGTTTTTTTTGCCTCATTCCAATTTATACCTGTTATATGTTCTTTTTTGCTATCATAATTTCCTTCAATTTTCATTTTTCTTCCTTTTTCACTTGTCTGATGCAAATCCCTAGCATATTCATGAAAATTTCTTCCAGAAAAGTTTTCTACAAATTTAATTGGCCCAAGTTTAGCAAGTTTTTTTATTGTTTTATTAACAGGATCTACTACGTTGTTGATTTTCCTTTCAACAGTTGATTTTATTTTATTTTTTTCTTGTTCAACTGCTGAAGAAACTTTTTCATTTCCAGAAGAAAACAAATTAGCAACTTTATTAGATAATGAATTAAGTAATCCTAATACAAATCCTCCTCGTGACTCTGTATTATGCCCAGTCGGATCTTTATATACAATGGGATTACCCTTAACATAAGCAAACCTATTCCAACCCTGCGTATCATACTCACCATCAATTACATTATCAGCAGTAACAAACCTACCAATTTCCGGATCATAGTGACGCGCATTGTAATAGTAGAAGTTAGTCTCCTCATCTAGCTCCTGTGAATTGTACTTCGGCGCATGGTCTAAGTCACCCTCACTGAACCACTCCTCGCCGTAAGGCAAATACTCAAAGCGCTTAACTGCATCACCGGCATCATCCACCACTACCTTCACCGAGTCTACCTGGTCTGTCAAGTAGTATCTTGCTGCTCCGCCTGAGTCTATTGTGGCAATTCGTATGCCGTTCAGATATATGTTATTTATAGAACTGCTGCTCAGTTCGGTATCGCTGAGGTCCATCACCTTTTCAATACCAAAATACATTGAAGGATATAGCACTTCAAGCTTTCTTTCGTTGCCGTCTACCATCTTGCGGGCAAGCTTGCGCACACGGAATCCCTGGTCATCGTAAAAGTACTCTCCAACATCAGTTAGAGTATCAGGGTCTGATACGATTATCATCCTGTTGCGGGAATCATACTTAATGCTTTTGCGCTTATCCTTTACATTATCCTCCTGGTAGATCATGTTGCCAACGGAATCATAATTCATCTCAAAGCGGTTTGAGCCGTCCTTTGTGGAGTCAATTCTCTTAACAGCATGATTATTGTAAGTATAAGTCCATTTGTCGGTTTCTGCATGTGTTGTGGGATTATAAAATGTTTTTGAAATCAGATTACCGTTTTTAGCATAACCGTATCCACGCTCAAAGGTATTGTTGCTGTCATAACCGTCATATTCCCCGTTTGCCTTTATAAGCCTGTTAAGGCCGTCATAGGTATAATTATAGCTCACTGTGCTTTCAAAGGGGCCGTTTGTATTTATCTGCGGGTTGTTCACAACCGATGAAATGCTGTTATCAACCTTAAATTCATAGCTAACATCCTGCAGCGTTCCCCCGCCGGAAGACGGAGTTGTTGTTACAAGCTTTGTTAGCCTGCCCTTAAAATCATAGCTGTAATTTGTAGTAACACTGTTCCCACGGGTAATTGAAGTCATCTGACCGAATTCATTGTAATTGATGTTGGAAACAATTGTCTTGTCCGGGGTGCTGCCAATATTGGTTATTGAAACAACTCCCATGCTGTTGTACCTGTAAACTGCAATTGCATTTATCTCAGAATTGGAATCATAGGGATAGTCAATCTGAATCTTTCGGTTAAGCAGGTCATACTTAAAATATGTATCATAATCATATGGAACAACTGCACAGCGTGCATGGGAATTCTGTTTAATGTTCCGCGTCTCATGCTTAATCCTTCCCAGCTTGTCATAGCTGAATCTCTTTAACTGTGATGAATCCTCAATTGAAACAACCCTGCCCTTTGTATTGTCCCTTCCTGCGAGTGTGTCATAGGTGTATGTTACATTACCTTCGGCATCCGGCAAATTCTTAAATGTCAGCCTTCCAATGCTGTCATACTGAAAGGTTGTTGTACGGTCAAGGCCGTCGGTTTTGTTTGTAACATCACCAAATGCATTGTATGTAATGCCCGTATATCCAAGGTCGGGGTCATTGGATGCAACAAGCTGTCCGAGACCATCATACCACCAGTATGCAATATTGTGCGTTGAATTATCCCTTGCCGGTATGCTTCCGTTAGGATACGCATCGACAGAAAGGTTCATTGTAATGCCGTTTAGGTCCATCTTTTTAACACGGTTGCCCTTAACATCATAGGCAAAGCCAATCTTAGCGGTAACGGTCTCACCGTCATCACCAACACCGGAATCTTCAACATAGAGCACCTGCCCACGTGCGTTCTTTATGGTGCGCTTGCTCCTGCCGACACTGTGAGATTCAATAACCTCCCAGGGGTCATTGAATGTGTATGTAATGGATGTCTCCTTCTCGCCACTGTAGCCCCGGGGAAGTGTAACCTTCTTTACCCTTCCGCTCGGGTCGTATTCCGTAATTGTTGGGTGCTTTACAGTTGTATTTGCCCTGTATGTGTTAATCTCATCATCACCTGCCCAGTGGGTCTGGCTTTTGCTGATTACCCTTCCGATTGCGTCATATATTATCATTCCCGATTTAACATATCTCTTGCCCGTCACATCAAGGGCGCTGCTTACACTGTGGATTACCCTGCCCATGCCGTCCACAAATACACGAGACTCAATATTTGGGTCCGATGTGCCGGTATATCGAGTAACCTTCCCGCTCATGGGGAAACCGGTATTATACGAATAATCGGCAACAGTTTCTTTACCCGTATCTGTATCAACCTCCTGCTTTTCAAGGCGCCCGTAATCATCATATGTATAAAATGTACCGTTAAAATTTGGATCGGTCTTTGAATCTGCAGAACCGAATGCCGAACCATAGTTTATTGCATATGTTGTTACCAGGTCAATTGGCCCCTCAACTATAGACTTTACAATATACTGCTTTAATGGTTCATCGAATTCCCATCTAACAATCCTTGCCGGGCTTGCACTGTCATCTGTTTCCTTTACCCTGTTGCCGAAACCGTCATATTCATACTTTGTTACACGGTTGCTCACTGCCGGAAGGCCTGAACCTGTATAACTTGTTGTCTGGGTTTTCAGGTTGCCATTTGTGTAATATTCATATTCTGTTTTTATTTCATGAGACGTTCCGTTCAAGTCAAACTTGTTAAGGAGCCTCATCTCGTTTGTATCTTCTATGTTTTCAAATTCACTTTTGCTCGTAACAGTAACAGGATTATGCACTTCATCATCATAATGGTCAGTGACGCTCTCACTCTTGCTCACCATCTCGTACTTGCCATCTGTTAGCACAATATTCGACCTGCGAGTCTCAACTAAGGTGCCTTTCATATACTTCTGCACCTTAACAGGCTCAACGAGAAAGCTCTTTAAGCCCCCCTCCGGGGGGTTTGGGGGGCTAATCTCGTGAAGCTTATACTCATATGTGGTCCTTGAATACTCCTCATGGTCACTGCCAAAGAACAGCGTCTCTTTAATTGCCCCCGCCAACGCCCTGTTCTTTCTGAAGTCATCATAGGGAACATTATTGTACGTGCTCTCAGTCCTGCTTCCGTATGAATCTACTACCTTGAACTTGCCGAATCCAAAGTAATCGGTTTCCTTGTAGCCATTTATGAAGGCAGAAAATGCATATCCCCCGCTGTACTCATATTTGGTCTTAATCCTGTTGCCCCGTCCATCATCAACTGTAAGCCTGTTGCAAACCTTGTAGTTCATGGGCAGGTCGGGAATGTCATCATCCCCGGTATTATCAAGTGTAGTGGAATTAATATACTCCATCTCGTATGTGCCGCCGATGCCGTTCTTGACCTTATTTATCATATCCGGCACAGTGCCCTGTGTCATTGCATAGTACCATGTACGCTCTTTTAAGTGAAAAATGCCAATATCTGTTTTGCCGTCACCGTTATAGTCGCCCTGAATCCACCGGAACTTGTATACCTTTGTCATAAGGTCGCTCCGCTCTATTGTCGCAAAACCAATATTGTTATCAGTTTCCTGTGTTATTGTTTCAAGTGTAAAGCCTGATGTCCCTAAAGTTATCCTCTGCACAGTGCCGTCAGACTTAAATACTATCGGGTTGCCATAATGGTCAAATTCATTTTTAAATGAAGTGCCGGTTTCAAGGGAATCGTATTCTTTCTGGTTTACACTTCCCGGTGTACCTATACCTGGTGTAAATGTTGCTCTGTATAACTTCACCCTGTTATCAGATATGGTTGAATAAACTAATTTATTATTCCGAACATGGGAAACCGGGCTGTTAGGAGTGCCGTTTATTTTTAATGAAGGATTACCATCCAATTTTACAAAATTTATCTGACCTCCGCTTATTTCACCCAAATACCACTTGTGATCAGACGAGTCCTGCATATCCACAATGAGAATCTGGGTTTGTTCATTATCTTCCACTGTAAAATGCCCGCTGAAAAACCTGAAGCCAGTCCTCTTATTTCTAATATCCTTGAAGTATTCCTTGTTTAATTCGCTACCTGAAGCAAAATTTATTGTATTAAAATCATTTGGGTTGACTTCATTAAAAAGTTTAAAACTTGGTTCACTAATTTTATCATCCAAAACAAGCAGGCATTTATTATCACTATCCGTAAACTTATCAAGAAGATAAAAGCTCTCATCAATATTAAAATCGTTAACCTGGTCTGTGATAACAGCAATCCGCTGCTTATTAAATTCACCATCACTATATATGAGATTAAAGCTGTGTGTTGAAGAACCCATAACCGATGTGTCCTTCTGATAATACAAGAGCCCGTCATTGTTTCCCCTGTATTTATCTGTTTTTTCATTGTTGAGTATTTTAATATCCTTGTTATCGAGGTCTATTAATTCATCGGCGAGGATTTCATCGCTTTTAGTTCCATCAGGTTTTACGGTAAAAAATTCCTTTTCTTTTCTGTCAAATACCAGCAATTCAGGTGATATCCCTGTTCCCGAGAACGAGCCTAAAAATGCTTTTTCACCGCTGTCTGTTCTATAGTTTCCATTGTACTTATAACTAACAACTTTAGAAGTTCCGTCTCTTGTTATAACACCCTTTGCATCTTTCAGCTTTACCTCATCTTTAGGCAGGGGTGCTTCCAATACTTTAGTATCAGGCCCGTATGAGAGATTGTTGTATATCCTGTACCTGAAACCGGTTGGAGTTACCTCACCTATCCAGAAGTTGTTGTCTGTCTTTGAAAAGAAACCGATATCCGTTCTTCCGTCACCGTTGAAGTCCCCCTGGAGCCATCTTGTCACTTCCCTGTTGTCCGGCACTTTTGAGAATACACTGAACCTTATTGTGCCATCCTCAGTAGCACCAAGCCACCACTCACCAGTTGCACGGTCAAAAAGCAGGAAGTCTGAAAATCCATCGCCATTAAAGTCACCACTAAATCTATCATGCCCAAATAATGTTTGTTCAGGAGCTGTAAATTCTTTATAAAGCTTCCATTTTAATTCAAATTTAATGTCTTCACTTTGAACATTGAACTTTAAACTTTGAACTCTTTCATTCTCAGCCACCCACCACTTACCATCTCGTGAATCATATATTGAAATATCCGTTCTGCCGTCGCCGTTATAGTCACCGGACAGAAAGTGCACCTTCCCACGGTCCTTTCCATACTCTGATCTGTCATTTGTAAACTCGCTGTCCATGTTCTGGTTAGGCTGGTAATCACTTCGGAACAGGTTCTTAAATTTCATTGAAAACTTTATAAACTTGAATGAACCTCCTTCATTTGTCATGAGAATCCACTCACCCGTGAGCTCGTTAAAAAGAACAGCATCGGAAAGGCCATTGCCGTCATAGTCGCCTGTAAACCATTCACACTTGAAGATGTCTATATCTGTCTGATAAAGCCTTCCGTAATTCTTAAACTGGAAGACATTGCCGTCATGTTCCGCAACCCAGAATTCCCTTGTTTCAGGGAGATAAAAGGCAATGTCCGAACGGCCGTCACCATTGTAGTCCCCGGAAACATTGCCCTTGAACCACTGTATTTTAGCCTCGTTATTATATCCCTTAAACTTATTTCCATATATCTTAAAGGCATATCCGCCATTGGGCTTTTTCTCTGCAGCTTTCCAGTATCCTGTTTCAGGATTGAAAAATACCATGTCAGAGAGGCCGTCACCGTTAAAGTCCCCTTCAAAGTATTTTGTAGCCTCATGGTTAATTTCAGCATCATTAAAATCGGGATTGTTCACCATCTGCCAGGCAAACATGTGGTTTGCCGGCTGATAAATAAATTCAGGCTCTGTAGTTGTCCGTGATGATTGTACAGTTTTTAATAGCGGACGGTTTGAATCTTCTGATGTCTCATAAACCATCTTATAGTCCCAGAGTTCTCCGCTGTCCCAGCCAACCACAATCTTGTCAAGAAGGCGGTCCATCTTCATAATAAAACCGGGCGCCTTTGAAACGTATGCATCATCCCTGTCCCTATATACAAACTTTACATACTGCTTTGCATCCATGGGAACATTATAGTTTCCCGTGTACCTAATCTCGCTTAGATAAAGGATATGATTCTCCTCATACTCTGAAGTATCGTAGACTGCATACATGTAATTGCCGTTAAGGTCATAGCTTCTAGTAAAATTCCATATGTATGTCTTTGTATCATCAGCGGGCTGATATATCCGGCTTGATTTATTCTCGCCGAATATGGTAATTGTCCCTGCCTTGTCATATACCTTCCACACACCACCGCTTACCGAATCTTCCAGCACAAATTTTGAAAAGCCCGACTCAATCTCAAGCCTGTATGTACCGTCCTCGCTGTCAGTACTACCTTCAACCTTAACAAGCCTCTTGCCATTAAATGTAAAAGTATCACGGTGATCATAGTAAAGCTGGCCGTGCCTGGTTGTCCTTGAAATAACACCAAGGCCCGTTGACATGCTCCAGCCAATTCCGACAAGCCCGTCACCACCGGATGAAGAGTAAGAAAGCCCCACACCGGGCTGCATACCGGCCCTGCCCCCTGGGACATCAATTGCATAGGAAAGGCTCACAGTGCCGTAATTGTTTATCTGAGGTGCCTGCACAAAGGAAGCCCCGGAAATGCCGTTCAGCTTGGGGCCAAGCTCATCCTCTTTACTGCTCCTGTTGGTGGATGAGCTTATTACGTCTTTACCGGAGGGAGCACCTATATTAGAGCTGGACTTGTCGTTTTTATTCAGGTCGAGGAACTCCTGCTGGCCGCAAGCGGCAGCTAATATTGTTAGTGCCAGGATTATTATGTGAAGTATACTTTTTGTCATAGTAGTTACTAACGGTTTTGGTTCAATGTTCATTGTTCAAGCTTCAAAGGATTTTTATTATTTAATATGGAATATAAATTTAAAAAACATTTATCCTCACTAAACCTTGAACTTTGGGCTTGTTTTCTCATTGAACCATAAACTTTGGGCTTATAAATTAACTTACCTATTGGATAAGTTCAATAAACACCAAAAAACTGACCAAAAAAAACATGCAGAATTAAAAAAGCAGTTAAATGTAATTACCCCAAACAAATCAACATCTCCATAGCCGTCACGCAAAACATACTTGCAGTATCTCTTTTTTATCAATAGACAGCTTAAAAATAAAAAAAATTATATATTTCACTTGCATTTTAAGAAATTAATAAATATCTTTCTTTGTAATTATTAATGAATTTACAAAATTAATTGATGTAACAAAGATACAGGGGAACCAATAATGTTTAAAATGAAAGTTAAATTAACAGTATTAATAATTTTGATAGCAACATTTAATTCGGCCTTAATTGCTGATTCTATTAATTTGGCCATTAGCCCTCAATTTTCAGTGGCTAAATACAAAAAGGTTGCCATTATTTGCCGGCCCTATAAAGATCTAAATGTTGCCGCGAGAAAATTTCGTGATACACTTGAAATCGAGTTGCTGAAAATTGGATTTATCATCATTGAGCGGTCACATATTAACAGAATAATGGAAGAACAGAAGTTTAATATGACCGGTATGGTCGATCATTCATCGGTAATAAAGCTTGGCCAGATTGCCGGTGCACAAGCCATTGTACTTTTCCGCCATAAAAGAAATCATATAAGATACAGTAAATTCGCCTATATAAAAATAATTGATGTAAATAACGGTGTTATACTGATAGCAGCTTCATGGGAAAAAAGCAGAAAACAAAAAAATATATCCCCCAGTGTCCCAGCAAAAAAAGTTGCCAGGTCTATTATGAAGAAATTAAAAAAAAGGAAATAGAACTAAACCCGGTTTATTAGGAATATAAAATTTTTTAAAGGAAAACCTTAAAACCAAACTTAAGGCTTAACAAATACCCATTTAGAGTATTTACAACACTTAGATAATCCCCCCATAGGCCCAATCCCAGGCTTATCCCAAAATTTCTTGTGATAGAATAGACAACGCCTATCTCACCACCAACAGAATGTTTTCTCTTTTTGTCACCTGCAACAGCATATTCCTCAAAGAAACTGAATGAATAATGGAGTGCCCCATAAGGAATAAAATCTCCCAGGTACCTGTAATAATAGGAAAAAGAAAAACCGCATTCTAAAATAAATAAATAATTCTCTCCCCATAATTCATAAGAAGAAGAAAATATTATTCCAAATGAAAGAAAATCAAAAAATAAATATTCAACTCCCAGCTGTAAATTTGAATTAAAAAGGATTACATTGTAATTTTCATTATTGTAATTTTCATATAAATCACCCCAGCCAAAACTGTAACCTAATATGTTATCAATATTTAAAATCCATGTGATTTCATCATTCATGTTTATTGTTGAATTATTATCCTGGGCATAACCTATATTGCAATAAAGTATCATGCATAATATGAATAACGAAATGTATTTAACCGGTATTTTATTCATTTCTCTAAAAAGTGGATTCCTTAATATTTATAATATAAATTAACTAAAATATCTTTTCATTAGAAAAATAATTGATTATATTGTTATGGCTATGTCAAGTAACAAAATGAAAAGCTATTTTAAAATATTTATCCTCATAATATTTTCTTCTGCAATATTTTTCTGCAATGTCTCGCCGCGCTATGTTGAAATTAAAAGCCGAAAGTTTATACAAAATATATCAGATGAAACATCCTCATATTATAGTTACCCAAACTTAACAATAAATCTCAACAAAACAGCACTGGTATTAATTGACATATGGGATAATGAGCCACGAATAAATGAACTAATAAAATATAGATTAGTACCGCTTTTAAAACTTGCAAGAAAAAAGAATATAACAATTATCCATGCCCCTTCACAAAATTTTAATATCCATCCCCTTTGCAGGCCCATGCCCGGAGAAATTGTTGTTAATGGATATAAGAATATTGATAATGAGCTTAAACTAAGGGAGATAAATACAATTCTTTATGCAGGTTTTGACACATATAAATGCGTTCTTGACAAACCCATGGGAATATTTTCAACGAAGGAAAGAAATCCTCAAATCAATCTTCTGCTTATAAGAGACTGCACATTATCAGGAAATGTAATTTCACAAACAGTGGCCACCAACATGATTGAAAAACACTTTGGCCATAGTACATCCTTAGAAAACCTGTACTATGCATTGGATGAAACCCCGCCCGATATAATTCTTAATGATCTCACAATACCGGAATCCTCAATTTCAGAAAATCAAATTCCGGAAAATGCTACCTTCAGCTCAAACAATTCAGCACTGGTTCTTACCGGAACCGGTGCCATTGACAGCTACCCTTCCGGGAGCTTCAAGGACAGAATATCACCTTTACAAAATGATATAGAAAACCTCATAGACTTTGCCCGAAACAATAACCTTCTTATCATTCACGCACCAAATGAATATGGTAATTTAAATTCAAGAACACCCTTATCAAATGAACCTATTATTTACTCTAAAGATTCCTTTATAAACACTATTGAAAACAATAATATTAAAAATCTCTTTTACGCTGGATTTGCCGTTAATGAGGATATATTATTTGGAAATGCAGGTATTGTTAGTTTATATATCAGGGGCCGTTATGAAAATATTCCAGTGCCCGGTTATTATATCATTAATAATTGTACTTTTGCCTTTGAAATGCCCGAAACACTGTCTGGTGAATATGTAAAAGAAGTATCCCTCACCTACAGAAATATTCAAACCTTAACCTATAATATATTCAT
>JBHPHB010000018.1:0-27006 GCA_042569985.1 Spirochaetota bacterium
TAAATCCGTCAATAAAAATGAATCCCAAAGATAAAATTACATATTCTATCCCTTTAAATAATGTTTATTTTTAAATAAATGCTTAAAATGTATGTTTTTGTGTAACAAAATAAATTACAAATTGTTCAATAAAATTGTTTACAATATTAACCGTTGTATAAAATATTAAACAATTAGGTTTGCCATTTATTAAGGGATACAATAATGAAAATTTCTGTTCTCATATTAAGTCTGGTTTCATCAATTATAATTTTAAACTGCTCCACATCTACCGGAGGAGATTCCACAGTTGGTTTCTATGATCCCGGTAACCTTGGTTCAGATGTGACAGACCTGAATGAAACAAAGGAGTTCAACTTCGGCAGCATTACCGAAAGCTGCACTGCAAGCGAAATATGCAATGCCATTATATACCAGGGAAACGGATATGTGGGTATAGCAGTTGATGACAGCCACGAAGCTAATCGTACAGATCGTGATTTCAAACTAATGGTATACTGGGCTGCCGATTCAATCCCTACAAACGTAGATTTAAACACCACTCAATATACAATTAAAATCTGGAAGGGTTCATCAGTTTATACAGTAGCTACGGGTAATCTGAACCTCACAATATCTCCCGGCGGAAATTCCACCATGCAGTCAATAAGTTTTGGCGGAGCCATAGACGTTGACGGACTTACAGTTGAGGGAACCGATACTATTGTGGCACAAAGATATGCTTCCCAGTAGCGAAGGCAACCTTAATTCGAAACAATCTTTAGTATTCTATCAATATCAATTTTATACTTCTTAAAAATATAATTCCTGGCAAGGTCCCTTCTGAGCAAACTGATGTTGTAATTAACAAGGCTCTGAAGCTCAGCGCTTCTTGCCAGAGACCTTCCGTCTAAAGCCATTTTCAGCTGCACCGCACTGTACCTGCCCCTTTTAAACTTTCTGTAAACCTGGTAATAGTAATTGCGCGCAAATTTCGCGGAATTTTTACTCTGAAGGTATATTTTATAATCTGTTTCGCACTGCTTAATAACAGAGATTATTTCATCCTTAATCGTTTTTTCCAGCTTCTTTAATTCAAGGCGTGACTTTAAAAGTTTAAGCCTTGCGTCCCTCATCTTTACGCTGGCATCGGTATTACCCAGGGGATATGTTACCTCAAGTCCCACTGAAAACTCATTATTTACGGTGTTGTAGGTATTGTAATATTTTCTGGCATAATCCGTTGTTCCGTATGATCCCTTGAGTTTTAATGACGGCAGCTCTTCATTGCTTGCAATCCTGTACTCAAGTTCGGAATTTCTCAGGGTTATCCTCTGGTTGTTCCAGTCAATCCTTCTTATGAAGGCATCCTTTGTTGCCCGCGCAAGGGTAATGACGGGTTCAGACCTATTAAAAGTTTCACCAACCTCAATATCGATGGTGGGGCTAAGGTTCAAACTTTTTATTACATTAAGCTTAGCATCAAAATGACGCTTCTTAGCATTTTCAAAGTTGTTTCTGCTTTGCAGAACTTTGCCGTTCCAGTCAAAGATCTCCTCCCTTTCGGAAAGCCCCAGGCGCATCTTCCTGGCAACGAGGTTCCTGATATTGATAGTACTGCTGAGGTTCTCACTTGCCGTTTTTACACTCTCCTCTGCGATGGCCACATTCCAGTATCCGATAATCCCCTGCACTAAAAGTGCTGCAAGCTGCATCTTTGCTGTCTCCTTCCTGATCCTTTCAGTATTGGTAAATGTTTTCTCTTTCATTCTTTCAACCATACCGAATGAATTCTTGAGAAGCTCCTGCACCACCTCAACTTTGATACCCGTTGTATAAGATTTCCCTCCCATTTGACCACCGGTATAACCGGGGATTGAGCTTGGATCGAAAGTAATCCCATCATTATTCATGTAAATGCTGTTATATGTTGCTGTTAAAGATGTTCCTGTGCTGAAAAGCTTTGTTGCACCAATACCAGAATTAAACATTGAAACCCTTTGTCCCTGAAACATGGCTTCACTGGGATTTGGAGTCTCTTTATATGAATAATTCACATTGCCAAAAAGATTCACATCATATTTACTCAGGTAACCTTTCAATGCCGAAGAGGTTCCCTTATAATCAAGGAGAATTAGCCTTACATCATAATTATTCTTTAAAAGATACCTGATAACCCTGCCGGCATTGAGCTTGAGAACAGTTTTTTTACTGATATCCTTTAAATTTGATTTTATTGTATCATCTTTTTTTACTGTCTTTTTTGCAATTTCACTCTCTTTTGCCATAATTGTACCATTTAATGAATTAAAGACGAATGAAATCAAAAAGGCTAATAAGAACTTATTCTTCATTTTTATCTCCTTGTTCAAAAATCATGTTAATGTTAAAAAAATGGGGTGATTTGTTAAAAAAAACCATAATAACAACTTTCTCATGCTAAGAGTAAAAAAGATGTTTTAATTGTCAATAATACTATTATTATTTTATGAAATAATTTTATATACAAAATACCCAATTTATTTTATAATGAAAAATATGAGTAACCATTTAATTCTAATTAACTCTCAACTGTGAATATGAAATTATCATCTAAAATATTTATCACCATAATTTTGATGCAACTATGCTTGTCCCCGGCGCATTCAAAAATATACAAAAAAGTTCATAAGGATGGCTCTATAGAATTCTACAATGTCAAAAAGGGGAAAAGACGTTCAAAAAAACGTGTGAAATTCACCAGGATATTTGACAGGCTAATACACAAATACTGCCGATTGGAAAAGGTTGATCCCTACCTGATTAAATGCATTATAAAAATTGAATCGAACTTCAATCCCGACGCAGTATCCGTTTCGGGTGCGATGGGACTCATGCAATTGATGCAGGAAACAGCGAGTTATTACGATATAAAAGATCCCATGGACCCCGAAGAAAACCTGAGGGTGGGAATTAAACATTTCAAGAACCTCATGAAATACTTTAAAAAAGATATCCCCCTGGCAGTAGCAGCATATCATGCAGGCCTTGGAGCTGTAAGTAAGAAAATGGAAATACCTCCAATAAAATCTACAATAAAATATGTAAACATGGTTATGTTTTTATATACGGGACAAAAACACAATACCGTGAAAGTAAAAAAACTTTATAGAAAAATCAGGAAAGACGGGACATTGCTTATCTTCAGCAAGTAAGCATTTCTGAACAAGCAGGAATATAAAACATATTTCACTTAAGGTACGGCCAGTTTAATAAATAGAAGTTCACTTAAAATTTACCAGCATCAAAGTACAATCGTCAATTATAGAAAAATCACCCTTTAAAATATTTTTCTGAATATCCATGAACTTTTCATAAGCGGAGGGGCCTTCTGACCGCATTGTCTTTAACAGCATTTCCGTACCTACGGGAACATCATCTCTATTTGACAAATCCGATATACCGTCAGTAAATATCAATATACTTTCACCCGGTTTTAATTTCTTTTTAAAATTACAAAATTTCGCATTTTGTATAGGCCCAAGGAAGGGGTCATTACCTTCCAGTTCAACAACCTTATTGTTACAAATACACAGGGGTTTTGGATGACCGGCATTGGCATACTCAATTGTTAATTCACCGGGGTTAATGATTCCGCAAAACATGGTAACAAAGGATTCAACAGGGAGATTCTCTGATAATTCCCTGTTCATAATTCCCATAACCTCGGCGGGGTCCTGGGTGACCTTTATGGCATTTCTAAAAATCATCTTTACAATTGCAGTAAAAAGGGCCGCAGAAATACTATGCCCCGAAACATCGGCCACACAAAGAATAATCCTTCCATCCCTGAATTCGATATAGTCATAGAGGTCTCCTCCAATATCGGAAAGAAGTTTTGACCAGGCAAAAATATCAACATTTTCAGTTTTAAAAACAGGATCGGGGAATAAATATTTCTGAAGCTTCCTGGCCATTAAAAGTTCAATCTTTATGAATTCGTTGAAAATAATCATCTCACCGATCTTAAGACCGTTTTCTATCCGTTTAAGCAAAACCTCGGCCATTTCCGGTTTTTTTATAAAATCATAAACTCCAAGTTTATAGCTTTTAATCCTCAAGTCCGTATCGGAACTTCCTGATACCATGAGGACAGGAACAGTGGTTATATTTTTATCCCTTACATGTTTCAAAAATTGCAGGCCATTCATCTTCGGCATATTCATATCAAGAATTATAAGGTCCACATTTGTCTTATCCAGCTTTTCTAATGCTTCCATTCCGTTTGAGGCATCGCTCACATCATACCCCGCCCGGTCAAGAACCCTGCCCATGAGCTTTCTTATGCTCTCATCATCATCGATGACCATTATCTTTTTATTCATAGGTTAGTACCCTGGATATGGCATCTTTGGACATAACTATTATTGATTTTATAAAAGCCGTGTTAAATTTATGAAAAATATTATGATATAAAAGTGGGCGGGTTATTCTCATGTTTTTGAATGAAGCCTCTTTTCTACAAAAAATAAAATCCAGCTGATAACGGAAAGCACCATTAGAAATGCCATGGTACTTCTACCAAGGCGTGAACCCTGCTTCCTTCTTTCAAAAATTAAATTCAGGCTTGAATTAATATCGCCAGGTAATTCCGAACCGGAATATATCATTCTGTCCAACTGGACAATGGTTTTTTTTACTTCCAATCCTTTATTATCAAAATTTTCATAAACCGCAAAAATCTGGGGATTCCGTAAAACAATGTATGCCTCTTTATAAAGCTTATTTGAATCCTTACCTGAAGATATTAATTTTTCTACTTTAGGTTCAACATAAAGTATTGAATAGAAAGAAATTGCCCCGCAAATAATACCCAGGACCAGGGTTACCATGGCAAAGTATAAATAATACTTGCTATCATTTATTTTTTTCATTAATCTTTTTCCTCAGTATTTCAGTTATATTAGTTTTCCCGTATGAAAGATTTTCCAACCTAAACAATTTACTGTCTATTCTAAAAACAGCTGCAGTTCTTTCGTTTTCCAGTTCCTCCTTATCAATTCCAACAAGTTCGATAAGAGGAATCAAGTCCCTTTCGCTTCCCCTTTTTTCAACATCAATAAATGCAGTTTCATAGGGAAGGATCATGGGGATATTGAATGGCATTGAGGATAAAACTTTGCTGTGATTTTCAGGGTCAATAAACTGTATGACACCCTTAAAATCAACAAGGGCAACATTGCTATTTTCATTCTCAATTAAGCCCTTTAATTTTAAAGAGTATATTTCAGAATTTTCCTTAATTTCAATACTGGCAATTGCCCTTGGTGAATCTATCTTTTCCGATATTTTTGCGCATGCAAGTACCAGGAGAATTAACAGCATGCATGCTAAATTTTGATATTTCATCAGTACCCTTACAATAATATAAAATTTGAACTTAAACTTTTCATAAATCCTCAGGAATTTTTGTCAAGTCATATAAAACAAGAAAATAATATTGACATTAATTTTTTATTTATTGATAATAATTATTTTCAATTAAACTTATAATTACTAAAAATGGAAAAAACACTTGGGGAAACATTCTTTTTAGCACCCATGGCAGAGATTTCTACACCTGCATTGAGGCAGGTGATCAAAGGATTTTCAGAAAAGGTCGTACTATTTTCTGAAATGCTCAATGCCAACGAAGTTGTTTCAAACTCCCATTTGAGTAAACCCCTTTTTAAAAAATATGAATTTGATGACCCCTTTATATTCCAGATAATCGGAGAGAACCCCCAAAACATGGCCGAGGCATGCGCCATCATCTCAGATAAAGGATGCTTTTCAGTTGATATTAACATGGGATGTCCATCATCGGATATGGCAAAAAAGGGATATGGAGCAATTCTACTGGATAATTTAAAAAGGGCAAAAGAGATTATACGTTCTTGTAGAAGCGCTGCTAAAACCAGGTTATCCGCAAAGATAAGAAGCGGATATATGAATGATGACACAAAAAAATTACTCATCTTTGTTAAAATGCTTGAAGATGAAGGAGTAGATTTTATTACTTTGCATCCAAGGTTTGCCAAACTTCATTTGTCAAGAAAGGCCAACTGGGATTTAATAAAGCTAATAAAAAAGAATGTAAAAATACCGGTAATCGGCAATGGTGATATTGATGGCCCCGAAATTGCTATAAAAAGAATGAATGAGACAGGATGTAATGGAATTATGATCGGCAGAGAGGCAGTAAAATCTCCGTGGATATTTAAACTCTGTAATACCTTGAATGAAAAAAAAGAGATAAACCTTGATATAAACATAGAAAAACCGTTTATTCAAATACTGGAATTGATAAGAAAATATACGCCCCCCATTCTTCACAGAAGAAGGGCCCATAAATTTTGCTATTTTTATTCAGATAATGTTAAATTTTCACATGAGTTATTCAAAAAAATTAAAAATACAGATAAAATTGATGATATGAAAATTCTAATCTATGATTACTTCGACAGAAATCCCGGAGAGGTTTTGAAGAGATATAAATATAGTTGACCAAGTATTATTTGATCTAAAGAATGTAATAATAACGCAACAAGGAGCAAACCATGGATTATCTAAGAATATGGACTGAAATTGACATAGAAGATATTAAGGAACACATAATAATGGTGGAAGATAAATTTGGCCATTGTCCAAACTGCAAAAAGATAGGCATAGAACTTAAAGATCTGAAAGGATGCCCCTCGTGCAACAGGGAATTCAAATATGTAACTTCAAAAGATGCCCGTGACGGAAAGTTTGGGATTGTGATGAGAACCAAAAAAAAACTCCCCAATCTAACCTTTGTTGACTATAAAGACTATGAGCGGGTGACAGGTAAAAAAGACGCACAGAGTTTATTTAAAATATAATAAAAACTTTTTAATAGGTAACATGTTAAAACAATATGGAATTACAAAAACATCTATTAAATGAAGAAAAGGTTCACACAGAGAACACAATTAACTGTTACTAGAAATAAGTGGAGGCTATTATGAAAAAAACATTATTTTCGGCAATCATCATATCAATAATATTTACATTTAATTCCTGTAAAAAGGAAGAGGTTAAACCTCGCAGGGGTATCGTCAATTTCATGGCAGGCAAAGTATTTATTATTTCAAAGGCCGGCAAATTGACGGCAAAAGTGGGGGATATAGTTTCGGGGGGAATGAAAATTGAAACGGGAAAAAAATCATTCGTTGATATTTACTTTGGACAAAATGTTATAAAGATACTTGAAAATTCATCTATTGAAATAATAAAATTAATAAAAAACCTGAAGACAGATGGTAAAAACACTGAGATCTTTATTAAAAACGGGGGCATATTTTCCAAGCTCCCAAAAAAGCTGTTAAAATATGACAACTTCAAAATATCAACACCTACAACAGTAGCAGCCGTAAGGGGAACAAATTTTCTTGTAATAGAAAAAAAGGGTAAGGGTAAAGTATCATGTCTTAACGGGGAAGTATCCGTAAGGGATTCCGCCAAACCAGAAATCAAACCTGTTTCTGTGAAATCCGGCGAAGAAGTGGAAGTCCAAAAGGGGAAGGATTTAATTGTTAAGAAACTATCTCCGGACAGCAGGCAGAGCATGGAAGACATTTTAAATAACATCCAGGACCTAAAGGATGACATAAGAAGAAAGTTCGAAGAAGACCGGGAGAAAATTCGAAAGACAGTTATCGACCAGAAAGAATCTAATAGGGAAATCATTGAAAAGCAAAAGATAAAAGACAAAGAAAATGTGGATAAACAAAAATCCAGGGACAGGGAAAATATTGAGAAAGTCAAAGTTGATGTTAACAAGGACAAGGTAATGCAAAAGGAGAATATTGAGGATGCCAAAAGAAAATCAAAAGAAGCCATGGATAGCGTAAAGCCGAAGATCAAGAAATTTGATCCCAAGATAAAATAGAATAATTGAACTGATAAGTATATATTAAAACATAAATTGATGCTCCATAATAAGAAACTCATTATATTTGACTGTGATGGTGTTTTACTTGACTCTCACGATGCAAACCGGGCCTATTTCAATGCCTGCCTTGACAAGGGTGGGTACCCTCCCCTGTCTGATGAATACAGGGAAAAAGCAACTTACATGTCAATTAAGCAGTTAATATATGAAGTCATAAAAAATCCGGACAATGCAGAAAACCTGTATCAAACCACCAGGAATATTTCCTATGATCCATTTATCGAACTTCTTGCACCAAAGTTCGATTTTGAAAAAGTTTTGGGGAAACTGAAAAAGCATTTCCATCTCTCCGTTGCCTCCAACAGGAGCATCTCATTAAAAAAAATAATGAGCAGATTTAATTTAAACAGATTTTTTGGATTCTATGTATCAACGGTTGACACAAATCCCAAACCTGCTCCGGATATGATATATAAATGTCTGGAACATTTTAATCTTGGTAAAGAATTATCAATCTTTGTGGGTGATTCGATATCCGATAAAGAAGCGGCAAAAAATGCAGGCATAGATTATATTGGTATAGGTGAAAATAATAATGATTTAAGGTCTGTGGAGGAACTGCTTCAGTTTATATAAAATCCAGCAGGTCTTCAGGTCTTTTTATAATCTCTTTCGCGCCGTTTTCTCTCAATTCATCTTCATCCCTGAATCCCCAGAGCACACCAACTGGAAACATTCCGGCACCAACAGCAGTCTTCATATCCGTTTTGGTATCTCCCACATAGATAAATTCTTTCGGTGCAATCGACATTGCCTTTGAAATTTCTATGGCACCGGACGGATCGGGCTTTCTGGGAATGCCCTTTTTAACTCCCGAGACAACTTCAAAGTCCCAGTGAGACAGGAAATATTCCACATGTGCCACTGTGAAATCATGGGGCTTGTTTGAAAGTACCGACTTTTTAATGCCCCTTTCCTTAAGCATGTTAAGCATGTTTTTTATTCCTGGGTAGAGGTCACTTGTATTTTTCCAACCATTTGTATACTCTTCTTTCACTTCCTTTATAAATTCCAATATAACAGATTCGTCATCAATATCCCCGGGGAGTACCCTCCTTGCCAGCATATCCATTCCGTCACCAACAAACCCCCTGTATTTACTTACGTCATGTTCCGCGTATCCCCTATTCTTTAAGGCAGCATTGGTAGATATTGCAATATCACCAAGAGTATCCAGTAAAGTCCCATCCAAATCAAAAATAACTGCCTTAAATTTCATAATGTCATCACCCTTGTTATTCTTCAATTTCTTCAATCCGCTTTTCAATGTCCCTGAGCCTCACAGAGAGCCTTTCAATACTGTTTTCAATCCTTTCTCTCTCTGTAACAAGCCTTTCAAGTACATTTTCCGGCTTGGGCCTGGCGACAAACTCCGCCTTAACCATATCCGGGCTTTTACCTTCAGCGAAGGCCTCCTCTGCCATTGAGCGAATATCATCATCCCTGATATTTGCCACCATCTTCATGTTTTCAAAACCCAGTTCCGGATTGGCATCCTTTGTAAAGACCTTCATGATGCTTTTTGCCTCTTTTCTGTGGAGAAGGAGCTCCCTGTCAACATAATCCTCAAAACTTACATTAAGCTGAATGCAAAGCTCATATGCATGGAGCAGGAGCCTGCCGAAATCCTTCATTAGCTGGCCATTTACATTTAGAAACTTCTCCCTTATCTGCTTTGTCAGGTTTACAAACCTGCTGTCATTTTTGAATAGATTTTCGTAAACTTTCTTTTCCTCGGCATCAAACAAAAGCCTGTGAAAAATATCCCAGAAATTCCCCGTATGAGCCTTTGATGATATGGGCACTGGAGACCTGGTGAATTGCAAATGATGGGCAAACTCATGAATGGCGGTATACATTAGGGCATTTTCATTAACATTGGAATTCTCATCTGTAAAATTGCGGTTGTGGATAATAATCTCCCTCTTGTCGGGGTGATAAAGGCCATCCACTTTTTTGCTTGTCTTTCCCGAAAATATTAAAGTAAAATCATCAACATTCTTTTCCAGCTTTAAAAGCCTGCTTTTCACCTGGTCCTGGTTCATTTTTTTCACCTTTAATAATAAATATACGTTTTATAGAAGACATCATTTAAAATCAAAAACCATTCTGTAAACTGTTTTATTCTGATTTAAACAATTCAAATATAATTACTAAAAAATGAGAAATAATTTTCAATATTTATATATTCCATTCGTTTATATTTATAGCGGATTAATCAATTATCAGGATAAAACTATGTACAATATACAAACAACCCTTAATATAAATAAAAATGTATTATACAAACTCAATCAAGCTTCTGATGTTTCAGGAAGATCAAGAACTGAACTAATTGTTATGCTTCTGAAAAAAGTTATGAAAAATGACTGCGTAAAATCATGTATTGAAAGAAGTATTAAATATCAACAATGTAATGAAAAGAAAAGCTGGCATACCTTTCATATTACATTTCGGGGTGATGAGTATGAGTATTTTGTAGATTTACGGAAACTGCTAAAAATGTCCCTGTCATATATTCTTGCTTTTGCCGTTAAAAAATATTTGAATTCAATAATATCAGGAGAAAGTACCGATAACTATATGTTTGAAAATTATATTATAGCAAAAGAAGATGCTGATGGAATAATATATTGGAAATTATTTTGGGGAGTACCGGATAAAATTGCAAAATACATAAACTTCCATGATATATGAGAAGTCACAAATTTCTTCACATTTATCCAAAAAAAATACTTGCATTTTTCCTATTATAATGCTTAAATATTTTTTTATATTTTACATTCAAAAATGGAGGTAACCTATGGGTGATGAATTTGATGGTGAAGATTATGATGATGATTACGGTGATGACGGTGGTGATGATTATACAGAGGTAAGCGACCAGTCATGGTTTTCCCGTATGGGGCAATCGATAAAAAGCGTAGGGTTAGGCCTGCTCATATTTATTGCTGCCTTTCCCCTTATCTGGAAAAATGAGGGCTGTGCAGTAAGGATTGCCAAGGGTTTACAAGAGGGAGCTAAAAACGTCATAATTCTCCAGGAGCCAAAAGTTAAATCAAGCAATAACAGCAAGCTTGTGCATTTCAGCGGAGACGCCGCAACGAATGAAACACTGAAAGATAATGAACTTGGCATAAATGAGAATGCCATTAAGATAAGCAGAAGTGTTGAAATGTACCAGTGGAGAGAAGTAGTTAAAACAAAGACAAAGAAAAAACTGGGTGGCGGCAAAAAGACCATCAAAAAATATAAATATAAAAAGGGATGGTCATCTACTATAATTAATTCAGATAATTTTAAGAGAAGAAGAAGTAAATATACAAATCCACAGGTTATGGCCATTTCATCCAAATCAATTGTTGCAAACAATGTAAATGTGGGTGAATTCAAACTTCCCAAAAGCCTCATCGGCAGCATAACTTCAGGTGACACGGTAACATTCACCCGGAAAAATATAGATGCCCTTCCAGACAGACTTTCATCAAAGGCAAGAATTCAAGATGGCAAACTATATATCGGGGACCCTTCTAATCCAAAGGTTGGTGATTTAAGGATTAGTGCCACCATTGTTAAACCTCAAAAAGTCTCTATTATTGCCAAACAACAGGGTAACAGCCTCACATCCTACAAAACCGGACAGGGCACAACAATTATGATGCTGAAAACAGGTATCGTAAGCGCCAAGGATATGTTCACTGCAGCAGAGGAAGGCAATGTAATGCGCACATGGCTCCTCAGGTTACTGGGATTCATACTCATGTTCGCAGGGCTTTCAATGATATTCAAACCCGTTGTAACTTTGGGAGACGTAGTTCCAATTGTTGGAAGCATCCTTAATTTTGGTGTTGGAGTTATGGCTGGGGTTGTATCATTCGCATTAACATTTATTGTAATTGCACTAGCCTGGGTATTTTACAGACCCATAATCGGCATACCAATGCTTGTAATTGGTATTGGCGCCTTTGTGGCCTTTAAAATAATGGGCAAAAATAAAAAAGCAAATGCATAGGACATTCAAATAAAAAAAGCGCCGTATTTTTTTTACGGCGCTTTTTTTTTAATATGCAATTATAAATCTAATTAATCTTTTCAGCCAGTTCTTTAACCTTTTCATAGAGATCATTGAGCTCATCCTTAGCCCTTAACTCCCTGAAATCTGGTTTTATTCCGTCAATAAGGTCCTGTATGCGGTTCTTTATTACATACACTGGCCCTGATATCCTGTGAGTTAACCTGAGGATAAAAAAGTAGGTAATGATAATGACTATAAGGGAAAAGGTGGAAATTATAATAAGCAGATTATAAGAGCTGTTAATCCGGCCTTTCAAAAAAGCAAGGTGCTCCTTCATAACCTCAATGCTTTTCATATGGTCATTGGAAATATCCTTAATTGATATCCTAAATTTGCCATTACCTGTCCTTCTTGAATTTTTAATGAGGGTGTGGACAATGTTATCCTCCGTTTCAATGGTCCTGTTTAATTTCGTCATTGCCTCTTTTATCATTGCGTTGCTATTCATTGCATTATAGCTGGAAATAACAATAATTACAAAAAAAGAAATTAACATTATTCCCGTTATGGAAAATATTGTTCTCAGTTGAAATTTTTTATCAAGGATCCTTATTTTTCTTTTTGCCATATGATAACCTTAACCCTTACTTATTCCACTTCTCTAAGGCTTTTTTATAATTGTCAGTTGAGCCATGGTGAGCCGTAAAAATATATTTTACCTGTGGGAAAAGTGTAAGTTTTTTAATTGATTTCCTTTGAGTTTCCGAATCCATATTAAAAAAATCTACAAACAAATCCGCCCTGCCCTCTTTTAAACTTATATTATCACCGGTGAAAAGATATTTATCATCAACAAGATAACACATTGACCCGGGGGTATGCCCGGGAACTAAAATTGACTTTATTTTTACTCCCGAAATATTTATTTCCTGTTTATCGTCAAGAAGACTGTATTTCCAGGGAAACTTATTACCAATAAACAAAAACCTGTTAGTCTTTCCGTTTATAATCTGTTCTTCAGCCCTTGAAATATAAACCTTTGCATTCTTAAAAATCTTAATCCCTCTTATGTGGTCATAATCGGTATGTGTGAGGAAAACTGCAGCAACCTTCTTGGGGTCCACTTTAATTTTTTTCATTTCACGCTTAATGTTTTTCAGGTCATTACCCGCATCGATGGCAATATACTTATCACCGGCTTTAACGAGGTATAAATTAACATAGGTATCCTTTATCGAATAAACTCCACTGGCAACCTCCCCTGTTTTCAGAGGTTCCATGCCAGAGGTTTCAACTTTCATTTTAATGAAAAAGCCAATTGATAATATAATTATCACACCAATAATGGTTCCCAATGTAATAAGAACACCCTTTATAACTTTTTTCATGATACCTCCATAGAAGTAATAACCATTAAATTGAGCTTGAATTAAATATGTTTGCCATCTTAAAAAAAGTCAAGATATTTAATGTTTATCTTACCTCTAAGATAATTTTGATACAGTAGAAAAACATTTTATTTGACAAAAAAAATCTTAAATGCAATATTCCCTAATAATGATATTTTAACACAATTTCAAACTGAACAAACCAAAAAGCACAACATACCAAAGGAAAAATAATTATGATTTTAACCATATCAAGAAACACTGTAATTTCGTTAATAATAATTTTAATAATTGCCATATATTCACCTGCTCAGACTCAGCCCTCCCCGGAAAAAATAAGTTCAAAGGGAGGCAACTTTGGCATTGGAATAAGCCTTGGAGATCCCACAGGCCTCTCAATGAAATATTATCTGAATCCGAAAATGGCATTGCAGGGGCATGTTGCCTGGCAGCCGCTCCATCATAAATCAGGCGGGCTTTCAGTAGACTTTCTCTGGCATCCGGCAACAATTTTATCACAACCCGAAATTAATCTCGTGCCCTATCTTGGCGGAGGTACCGGTTTTGGCCTCTGGGAAGGGAAAAAAGATGGCGATAAGACCCAGTTTGGCTTAATGCTAAGGATGGTATTGGGTTTTGCTATTCACTGGAAAAAATTTCCCATTGATACTGTTCTGGAAGGAGGCTGGACACCCTTCATCATTGAAACGGACCCCGGTGTATTCTCTCCGGGACATGGTGATTTAAGTATAAAAGTACGATTTTATTTTTAAAATATGATAGAGGTTTAAAAATGAAAAAAATATTTATTCCACTTAGCATTCTACTGTTAATATTCTTTCTCTCCTTATTTGGACAAAAAATTGCAAGTGCCGCAGATAAAGATAAAATAACGAAAAAAGATTTTCAAATACTTGAAGTTATGTTTGGAATACTTCCAAACCTTGACGGTAAAATAAACAGCTATGCCCTTTTGAAAATAAACTACTCCCCGTTGATGAGCTCCTCAATATCGGTATACAACAAAAAACACGCAAAAAATAAAGTGGATAATGAGGAATGGGAAGAAACAATTGAGTTTCTCGACAGGATTGATGTAAACGTAAAAGTAATTGAATTTAACTTCAACATTATAAAACCGGATAAAAAATTCGGACTGGTGATTTCCCCGGGTATAAACTTTGACTATTTTCAGGAAGATAAATCAAAAGAATACACATCCAAATGGGAGAACGCAGACAATGCTACAATAAAAGAGATGTATATTGAAAAATACAGGAATACAGCATCATCATACATGGCATCAATCAAAACCGATTTCATCTTCAGTTTCTATAAAAATTACATACTTACAATTGGAGGAACATTTTTACCTGTAAGTTATGATATTAATAAGCTTGATGAATTCAGTACATCCACAGAACCGGACATTGATAAATTCCGAGATGCCTATTATGAAGGAAATCTCGATATAGATTTTTTAAGCCTTGGCTATGGAGTAAATTCAAGCATCAGTATAAATAACCTCTTCATCGGAAGTTTTAAACTGGAATTAAGTTTTTTATATAAAACAGGGAAATCAAAAAATCTTGATGTCTGGTGGGATGATGTAAACTTAGAAAAGGTTTCTGAAAAGTATAAATCAGAAGAGGAACGGATGACCCTGAGCCTTAACCTGTACTATTATCTCGATTTCCTTAGAGCAGAAAATATTACTCCCATTCTTAAAATCGGCTGGCACAGGGGTATTGTATATGTAGATGGAGAAAAGGACAGTTTACTTAGCTACGATATTATTGATATTGGCATTGCCTTTAAACTCTAATGATGCTTCCTATCTTTCTTTTACATACAGCCGGTACATAAGCCTGTCATAAGTGTCGGGGCACTCTCCAATAACTGTAAGTTCTTCCCCTGCCCAGGGAGGAGATGCACCTGAAGCAAGTACATGGATAAACTGATAGAGCTGGTTATATAAAAAACAGCAGGCACCTCCCATATTGAATGGGTCAAGCTCAAAAACATCATCAACTTTATGCCCCCAGTAACAGTTAACCGCAATATCAATGACCTCAACAAAGATCCGGTATTTATCTAAATTTTTATATCCCTTACCAGTCATATCTTTCATTTCAAAGGGAGTTTTTAAAAGGGTCTTTTCATCCTGCTCAACCCGCCGTATATCAACCTTAACCCTGCCTCCCTCGGCGCAGCTTCCCGTGGTTACACCTTTTTCCTGCTCCCACATTATCTCTCCACCATAATGAAAGGTTGCAATTTGATAAAAGATAGATTTCAATAGAGAGCCGCAAATTCCGTCACCGTTCATTGTGGTAACTTTAAACTTGTCCCCCACCTTATGTCCGTAGGGACATTGCCCGTCTATGGAGGTAATTGTTACTTCCTGGTAATACCTGTTTTCGGCTTCAAGGACTTTCGCGATGGATTCATCCATTTCTTCTGTTTTTTCTTCTTCTGACATATTATCCTCCTAATCTCTAAAGATGCATATATATGTTATCTTCAATCACCATTGTATACCCTTTTTATTTATTCTTTTTAATATAAGTTATAGCATGGTGCTGATACCCTCTGTCCATTCAGCTACTTTATTGAAATCCCTGTGGTCCCCGCCTTTGAGAGGAGTAACTGTGAAAAGTGCATTGAGAAACTGTCTTTCTGCAAAATTCAGTTTACTCAAATCTAAATTTCCAGCAAAAGCTTCCTTTGCAACAGGTTTGATTTCAGGGACATGTTTTAATGCACTATCATAATATGTTTCAACTTGTTTAATATTTTTTTCAGTCACTCTTTGTATAGTGCCGCAAATAACAAATATTGCAATTGTTTTTTTTGATAGAACTTCCCGGTTTTTTACCAGAAAATCTTTGTATTCTTTTGCCATAACATAGTAGACGGCACTTCCAAGAATGAATGAATCATATTTTGATAAATTCTCATCATCCTTTATGTTCGGGATAAACCTCAGGTCAACATTGAAACCTTTTTCCATTAATATATCATATATCTTTTTTGCAATCGATGCCGTAGCCCCCTTTTCTGTAATATAACCCACTAAAATTTTTTTCTCTGAATTTTTACTTTCAGTGACTTGTTCAATAACAGCAGTTGGATCAAGTCCTGAACGGAATATTTTAAAATATGGAGAGCATATAAACAAAACATACAGGATCCCAAGAATTATACAAATTATAACGATTCTAATGATAATACCGACAACAGATATCTCAGCTTTTTTAACAATTATGTTTGATTCTGTTTTAAATTCACTATTCTTCTCAATATTTCTTTGTTTCTCGGATTGAATTTCATTTGATGCATATACTGTTTTCATAGAATGCATAACAAATGCTCCAGATAAAGTAAGAACTAACACAATAGAAATAATGTAAGCTATTTTTAAAGATTCTTTAATATTTTGATTCGAAAACATTGAACTCATACTTTCCTCCAAATACTTAAATTTCCTTTTATTTATCCTAAAAAAAAGTAATATAAAGTAAAGAAAAAAACACTTTTATGTCAAACTATTGATGTTGATTAGTATTGTTGAATAGTTTTAACGCTAAAGAATTTAGTTAGTGAGAAAATAGTTGGCAGTAAGCTCGAATCATTAATTGATGAGGCAAAAAAAGGGTAATGTTAAGCATTTACTCAAGCACTTCTTCCAAAACGCTGAGTAAATTGTCCATGTGATAAGGTTTTTCCATTGCTCCGTTAAATCCATGCTCTCTGAAATTTTCCATAACAGGGTCATTGGTATATCCGCTGGAAACAACAGCTTTAACAGAAGGATCAACTTCACGGATTTTTTTAATGGCATCCCCGGCCCCAAGACCTCCCGGTACAGTAAGGTCCAATATGACAATGTCAAACCTGTTATCACCCTTGAAGGCTTTTCTAAAAATATCCACTGCCTCACCGCCGTCTTTTGTAATGACAACATAGTATCCTGAGTTCTGAAGCATCTCCTTAGTTATTGCGAGAACATCAGGTTCATCATCCATGAGGAGGACCCTTCCCTTTCTAAAGGTACCATTGCGTTTCCCATTGGCAGATTTTTTTACAGGTTCATCTGAGGCAGGCAGGTATATAAAAACCGAAGTCCCCCCTCCCGGTTCGGACTTTAATGAAACAAATCCATTATGTTTCTGTATAATTGAGTAAGCTATGGATAATCCAAAACCATTGCCATTTTGCTTTGTTGTATAATAGGGTTCAAACACCCTTGAGACATCTTCATCGGAAATACCCACGCCATTATCTTTGATAACAATCTTAACATAATTCCCGGGGGCAAGGTCATGGTATTTACTGTCGAAAGTAATATTTTCCGCTTTTACTTCTATTAAACCGTCATTACGCATGGCTTCAACGGAATTTAATAAAAAGTTTTCAATTACATTTTTCAGATGGTCAGCATCAACATATACGTCCCTGAGATTCTCCGCGATATTAAGGTTAAATACTATTTTATATGCCTTCAAATACGATTCAACTGTTTGCTCTAAAAATTCGTCTATAGATATTGCATTTCTAACCCGGGAGCTCCCCGCTGAAAAAGATAAAAGCTTATCAGTCAAATCCTTTGCCCTGGAAACTGCTTTTTCAGCTTCTTTTAATACTTTTGACACTTCGCTTGTAGAACCAAGCTCCATCTGGGCAAGTGAAATATTTCCAATTATGGCAGCGAGAATATTATTAAAATCGTGGGCAATACCGCCTGAAAGTATTCCAATTGATTCAAACCTCTGTTTTTTCTTGATCTCTTCATCAACCCTCTTTCTTTCCGATATATCCCTGATAACACCAATGGTGCCTAAAAATTCTACACCCTTTTCTTTTGAAGAGATGTATTCTCCTGAAGACGCCACTTCCCCTGAAGAATATACCCTGGCATATTTAATTAAATCATCATCCCCTTTTTTATAACCTTTGGGAATCAACCTCACTTCAAGGTACCTGGTGATCCTCTTACCGGTCCTTCTTTCATCAAACAATTTCGGGGCCAGTTCTGATCCGGTGACCTTACCTTCATAATTGGGAAGTACAGACCTTCTGCTGATATAATCGATCTCATCGGGATGAATGATTTTACTGAAATGCTTTCCAATCAGCTCTGTGGGGTCATATCCAAGGGAACGAATGGACTCACTGATATACCTGAAGTTTCCATCAGGTGATATCTGATAAATAATATCGGGAACTACTTCAAGAAGGTTCCTGAACCGCTGCTCGCTTTCAAAAAGTTTCCTTTCCAGATTTTCACCTATAGCGACAATCTGCTTAAGGCGCAGAAGCTCCTTCTCATATTCCCCAATAAGGTCGTCTTTGCTTTTCTTTATGTCTGTCATTTATATTGGTTTTGCTTAAGATTTTTGTGGTTTCTTATGTAGAGCATCATTTTTCACTTACCCTTTCTGTCAAGATAATAAATGGAAAAATTATTTATATAGCATTTATTTTAAAGTCAAAATTACGTACTCCATAGCGCATCGCGCAGGCCGGATTTTCTTCTCACGGGATTTTTTATCATATAACGGATGATTTCTTCGCTTCCCCATATATCAACCCTCTTTTTAGGCCTTGTTATGGCTGTATAGATGAGTTCCCGGGTAAGCACCGGGGAGGGTTTGTCCGGAAGGATGAGTAAAACATTGCCAAATTCTGATCCCTGGCTTTTATGCACTGTCAACGCAAAAGCTGTTTCACTATGGGGCAGTTTTAATGGTAGAATTTTCCTCAATGTTGCATCTGCTGACTGGATACAAAACCGGGGCCTCCCGGGGGAAGAATTATCATTGAGTATCAGTCCAATATCGCCATTATACAGCCTCAGGTTATAGTCATTTTCAGCAATCATTATTGGCTGTCCATTATACCACTTTTTGCCCGTTTTAATAAAACCCTTATCCCTTAAATTCCTTTCAATAATTCTATTGACATTTTCAACACCCAGAGGCCCTTTACGTAAAGCAGTTAATACGATGAAATCATTTAAATGTTCCAGTATATCCCCGGGAGTTCCTGAATTGAAAAAGTGAACAAATCTCTCCGAAACCTCATCAATATATGCTTTAATACCGGCATATGATTTATTATCTACCAGCTTTATATCATCAAAATTCCCATTGTTTAGAAGCTCAATTACCCTGTCCCCATGACCATCCTTAACTGCCCTGCTTACCTCACCAATACCGCTATTGCTTCCAAACCTGTAGTTTTTGTTGAGAACAATAATTGAATCTGAGACAGTAGGCTCACCTTGTTTAAGCATTTGAGAAATGTCCTCATTCAGATAATCCCTGACCCTGTTAACAAAACTTTTAGAATATCCATGCTCTTTACCGGTATCACATATATCTCCAAGAACCGCCCCTGCCTCAACAGAAGAAAGCTGGTCCTTATCTCCCAGAAGAATTACACTGGCATCAATTCTTACAGCTTCAAGTAACTTTGACATTAATGCCAGGTCGGCCATTGATGATTCATCAATTACTACAATGTCATGGGGGACCTGATTATTTCTATTATGCTTAAAATATGGTGACCCGTAAATTGTGCCAAGGAGCCTATGAATGGTGAATGCTTCGCCGGGGATGGCATCTTTTACGGAATCACTGCACTCCAGAGATTCCAATGTACTCTTTATTGATTCCTTTAACCTCGCTGCTGCCTTGCCGGTCGGAGCAGCAAGGGCAATCTTTGGTGTGAATCCAGAAGCAATGGCATTTTCAATAAGCAGAACAATGATCCGTATAACAGTAGATGTTTTCCCCGTTCCCGGCCCACCGGAAATAATGGAAAACCTTTTTAGCGCAGATGAAAATGCAGCTATCCTCTGCCAGTCCACTTGTCCGCTACCGGATGGAAAAAGCTTATCCATGGATTGAGACAGGAGATCAAAATCAATATTCTCATTTTCAGAATTTAGCCTGCCCTTAATATTCAGCGCCAGATTATTTTCGTACTCCCAGTATCTGTATAAATATAACTTACCCTCTTTATTTAATATAAGTGGTTTGAATTCACCGGGTTTTCCCACGATTGAACTTCCCTTGAGCTCATTTATCCATTTTGCGGTATCGGGCAGTTTAAAAGACATCCCGTCTTCCTCAAAAAAAATTTCGGAAATATCCTTCCCGCCCAACTCGTTGAGATCAATACATATGTCCCCCCGGGATGTCCTGTTACTCACAAGCATTGAAGCCATGACCAGCCATGGGTTTTCATCACGTGAAAGCCTTTCAATGAACCGGGCAAAGTGCCTGTCCAGCTCTGTGAAGTTTTCATATTTGTAGATATCTTCTTTTTTCATTTTATTAATGGCCCTGTTAAGTACTCACTTAACTTGCTAATCAGCCCGGAATCGGGAAGATCGTAAAATATCCCGTAATCGTTTCCATGCCCGGGATCAACGCCCCGGGTATAAATATAGAATACACCGCCAAAGTTTTCATTGTAATTATAGGAATCGCCAATTCTCAACCTAAGATAATTATCCAGTGCCACGGTGTAAATATGATACTGAAGGGTATAATAGTGTTCCCTCATTGAAGCGTTTATGGCATTAAAATCATAATCCGAAATGTCGTTGCCAAGATGGTTTGATTTCCAGTCAACGAGATAGTATTTACCATTGGCGTGAAAAACAAGGTCGATATATCCCTTAAGAAATCCCCTGACAGGTGAAAAGCCAAGTTTTTCAATATTCCGGTAAAAACCCATGGCCATATCTGACGAACCATTTGCCTTGAAGATTTCAGAAAGCCCCTGTGAATAGATCTTCTCAAGGGGAAAATAGAATTCAAGCTCATTTAACCTGTCACTCCTCTTTAAAGTTTTCAGGGTCAAACTTTTGCTGTCATCCAAAGGTGTCGATAAAACTTTATGCACCATGTTTTTCAGTACATCTTTCCAGGTTTCCTCAAAGCCATACCTGCTGAGCTTCCCCGAAACAACACCGTCAATATCATCGTAATCTTGAAAATCGATATCCTCAAATATCTCATGGATACATGTTCCCGCCCTGGCACCCCTGTGAAATTTAAAGATGCTTTTTTCATCACCATGAAGTACCTCAACCTCTGACGGTTTCTCTTCGAGCTCCTGGAAATATTCTTCAGCATCGTATTCAACACCGGATATGAGTGATGAATAACTGGCGATCTTCCAATTGTCCGGGATATATCCGGCAAACTTTCTAAATGAAAGGTCAACATTTTCTAAAGAACTCTTTGGCATTGGAGTTGACGGGGATTCTTCAAGAAAAGACAACTTCACTGTACCGGAAGATTCTTCTGCAAGGCCTTTTAAATCGCTCACCATATCTTCATAGGAAATTCTGCCCATGTGTTCGCTTAAGCCTGCCAGGGGATCTTCCATGTCAAGGCCCTCCGGTTGGTGAAGAATATATGCAAGTGCCGAGGTACCTGTTTCATTAATTTTCCCCCAGGTAAAGTAGCATCTTGATTTTGCCCTTGTAAGGGCTACATACATGAGCCTGACATTTTCGGCCAACTGCTCTCTTCCGGCTATTCTTAAATTATTGCTGTCCCCTGAACCGATATCAAGAGTTGGCCTGTCATCACTCCCGGGGTCATGGAAGCTGAAAACATCCTTACTACTCACATCAGAATTACCCCACATAAAGGGACAGAAAACAATTGGATACTCAAGTCCCTTGCTCCTGTGGATAGTAATTAATTTAACTGCATCATCATCAGTTTCAAGCCGGATTTCACTTTCTTCGGAAGCGACCCCATCTTCCAGTTTTTCTCCAAACCATTTAAGAAGGCCTTCCATGCCCAGTTTGTCCTGGGACTCGGCACTGTGGAGGACTTCAAAAATATGGAGAAGATTGGTAATCCTCCTTTCCCCCTGAGGCATTGAAAGAAACCTTGCCCTCATATCCCTGTCTTTTAAAATAAACCTTGCCATTGCCATAAAACCATGGTTTAACCATATTCTGCTGTATTCATAAAAGCTGTTTAATATTTCCTCCCAGCTGTCTTCATCCTTAATAAGCTTAAAAAGGTCATCACCGCTGTATCCAAAAAAATCAGTTACCAGTGCAGCTTTTATTAAGCCCCCCATGGAAGGATCGATTATTGCACCCATTATAATTTTTAACTCTGCAGCTTCACCTGACTTGAATATGCTGTCCGAACCGTAGAGAACACTGGGTATTGACAATTCACCCAGACTTTGCTGGATCACCCCGGCCTGATAATTAGCCCTGACGAGAACAGCTATATGGCGGGGTTCAACCGGTTCACCATCAATGAGGGCCTTCTTTTCCCTGCCGAGCCTGAGTAGCCTGGATATTTCTGATGCAACTTCTCCGGATACAATAGCCTCGGCAGCTCCCTTGCTGATAATATCATTTTTCATGGTTGCATAATCCCGGTTAATAAACCAGATATTCATGGGTGGTTCGCTTTTACCGTCCACTGTGAGTTTGAATTTATCTGCATCAGGTGAAGGCCCCACCTCGTTGAAACTGATTTTCTTGTCCCCAAAAACGAAGGGGTTACGGGCTTTTTTGAAAATTGTATTTACCGCCTTTATCAATTCACTGCTGGACCTGAAGTTTGTTCCCAGGGTATACCGGCTTTTGGTATTGGAGCTGGCTTTTATATAAGAAAATACATCTGCACCCCTGAAACCGTAAATTGCCTGTTTGGGGTCCCCGATAATGAAAAGGATGGATTCGGGTGAATTGAAAATTGCGGTAAAAATATCATATTGAACCGAATCGGTGTCCTGAAATTCATCTATCAGAGCCGCCCTGAACTTGCCTGTTATTGCTTTGACCAATGCTTTCCTGCCGGGACCTTTTAAAGCAGAATGCATATTCTCAATGAGATCATTAAAAGATATAATGTTCATCTCTTTCTTACGCTTTTGCAGTTCAATGCCCGTATATTTTAAAAGGTCAATTTTTATCTTGAGAACATACTTCTCAAGAAGGCCAGTTAATTTCTCGCGTTCATTTAAAAACTCTTCCCACTGGTCAAAAAAACCATGTATCCGGGGCTCATGGCCTTTATTTGTAGAATCAATTATTGACGTGGTGGTAAACTTATTTCTTTGTTCAAACTTGCCAAAAATATCTCCCGTTGAAAGGAAAGAGCTCAGGCTCTCGGTCCATTTCTTTATACTCTTTACGGGATAATTCCTCAGGTTAATAGATTTTTCATTTATGCAGTCATCAAAAATCTTTTCAATGTCAGCCTTGTTTTTTTCCCATGCCTTTGCGAGCTTCCCTAAAAATAGCGCAAGAGATTCCAGTGAGTTTACAAGGGTACCGGTTTTAATTTTTGTTATCTTTGGGACTATATCAAAAAGGGGATCCTTCAGTTGTTTTTTTAAAAGGCCCAGAAGTTGTGTATTATCAATACTTGAAATTATATATTGAATGAGCAGGGGATTTTCATTATAAAAATTAATCCTCCAGAAATCATCAACTATACGGGATAACAGCTTATCCTCATCGGCAGTAAACTCCCTTTCAAAGGGGGAACCGCTTTCAAATGCATTTTCAGAAAGGGCCTGCATGCAGAAACTGTGGATAGTAAATATGCATGATTCATCAAAACTCCTCAGTGCAAGGGTTAATCTTTCCACTGCAGTCCCGTCTCCCCTGTACCGTGATACAATTGAGCATAAGAATAGATCTCCCGGATGGGGGGCCTCTTTTTCTGTAATCCCCAGGAGAGCATTCCTGATTAAATTTCTAATACGGTTTCTCAGCTCATCGGTTGCAGCAATTGTAAAGGTGACCACGAGGATCTGGCTTACAAGAAACCCCTTTTCAAGGAGAAGCCTCAGGTACAGGCCGGCAATAGTATATGTCTTGCCCGTTCCCGCACTGGCTTCTATGAGATTAGCCGCTGAAAGAGGGCATTTAAGCAGGTCCATATGCTTCATTGCTTAACCTCTTTCTGCCCCTTTAGAAGCGGCCCATATACATTGACGGATATCTCTTTAAATTTACTGCCAAAGGGGTCATATTTTCCATGGGCAGTTTTGAAATAATAATCAGAGCCCTCACCTGGCCAGCCCTTAAAACCGTCATCCCATTTAGATGAAACAGCTTTTTGTACTGCCACTTCATGGGGGACTTTCTTGTTTAACAATTCAGTATATTTCAGGGAAGTCTCGGGAAAAAAATAAATTGGGCCCTTCTTCCCATTAACATATATTTCAACCAGTGATTTAAGTATTTCCTTACTATTCTCAATGGGAGCCATTGAGAATGTTTTTTCCTTGCAGATTAAAACTGTCTCAACGGGATATCCGCTGCTCACCGATGAATTAAGTGCAAGGTGCTTTATCCAGATGCCAAGCCTGTCAATGCCCCTGGCACGTCCAAACCTGTAATGGACCATTCTTTCAGGCCATATATTGTCCAGGCTGCCGGTGACCGTGAAGCCATGAAAATCCAAGTACACTTCCAGTGGTTGAAGTTTATCACCGGGCATGCTGGATTTAACAATCCTGGAAAACTTTTCGATATCAACATTTAAAGAGTTAAAACTGAAATCACCCAAAACTCCATGGGGCAATATTCCCCTGGCCCTGCATAATTCCAAATAGTTGTCCCGGTCTCCGTCATTTAATGATGCATCGAGCAGACGGCTGCCCAAATTATATCTTTCAAGAGAATTCAACTTAAATGGCTCATGGTCATCGAAAATATAAGTATCATCATAAAATTTAATTCCCAGTGAATCACCAAGGAGGACCCTTGCGGGATTTCTGAAAAATCTTATGAGCATGTCCAGGGTTATATCATTGATTTCATCATCAATGGGCAACTGGCCCGATAAAAAGGGTATTGCCCCCTTCCTCTCTGATCGTGATGAAATGTTAGCCTGGTAGTTCTCCTCTGAATAGCTGAAGAGGGGCCCATCCACCGTATAATAACCGGTACTGAATGCCTGAAGCCTGTGTTTATTAAAAAAGTAATCCCTGGCCTTTTGTCCTTTTATTTCAAAAGCCTGGTCAATATATTCATAAAGTTCACTGACAACAACTGACGGAGGTATTTCACTGTTATCCTGAATATTCTGTCCGATATAGCTGATATAGATTCTTTCCTGTGCTGATATTATTGCCTCAAGGAATATATAACGGTCCTCATCACGGGGAGACCTGTCTCCCCGTTTGGGATGTGCTGCTACCATATCAAATCCCGTAAAATTTGAACGCCTTGGGAAAACTTCGCCATTGAGGCCAATAATACAGACAACCTTAAATGGTATACTCCTCATGGGAAGCAGTTGGCAGAAGCATACATTTCCCGTTATAAACTTACTGCCCCAATAGGGCTCACCCAGGGAAGATTTCATAAAGGAAATTAATACGGAAATATCTATTTTACCTTCATATCCCGATTCCTCTTCAATCTCATCCAGCCTTGATATTAAATTTCTTATCTCCTGGATATCCTGCTGGGAATCATTTTCAACTGAAAAGAGGCTATCAATGAGCCGGTAAAAAATATCCTTCCATCCAGCAAGAGTATGTTTCCTCTTTATGGCCATTACATTATCATTGAGTGTATTAAAAAAGTTTATGAAGTTCCCCAAAACCAGCGATTCGCTCCCCTCAATATTATCATACGGAAGAACATCATTAAACATATTGGTATCTCCGCCTGGCATGGCATATCCCAGGAGAAGCCTGTTAATACCGGCGAGCCATGTATTCTCGCTAAAATCGGGAAGCCCCATGCCCTTTTTGTAATCACCACTGATTCCCCAGATAATTTTTGTTTCCATAACCCATTTTCGAATGAGGTCCAGGTCACTGGTTGATAGATTAAAGCGAACCAAAACATCGGTGCAGGCAATTATATCAAGGACTTCAGCTGCACTAAACCTGCCTGATGTAAGATCAAGGACTTTGAAAAAGGTATCAATTACGCGGCTCTTTTTTAAAATGGGCCTATCGGCAATGGAAAATGGAATTGCCCTGTCATCATGAGGATCATTAAAAACAGCATTTATATATGGCGCGTATGTTTCAATATCGGGGGCCATGACCAAAATGTCCCGCGGTTCAAGCTTGCTGTCCCCATTGAACATATCCAGAATATAGTCATAAAGAACCTCAACCTCCCGCATGGGACTATGGCATGAATTAACAATAATCGAATTATCAGCGGTGACATCCTCTTTTTTAAGGGTTATCCCCGGTGCTTCATCCTCATCAACCCCGCCCCTATCGAACATATTATAAATATCCTGCTGGACTGTTTTAAGAAATGTTCTCCCGTCAACCGGTTCAAATATTTCAATAACCCGGGAACCTTCGGGCATTTTATCCAGAATCAAACCGAAAAAATCCCTGCCAAGCCTGCCCATTGAAGCCAGCAGGCTATTACCGCTATCAAGGTGGAGGTCCTGTGAATAGCCCTCCCTTTTCATAATAGCTGCCCTTTCCCGGTCATTCTTTATATCGGCCCAATATTCCCGGGATGGATTGAACTGAAACAGGTTCACTTCAATGAGCTTTGAAATATTCATAAGTACATCAAGATGAAAAGGCGGGAGATAGGATATACCGAAAACTGAAATCCTCGGGGGAAGTTTATCAAT
>JBHPHB010000019.1:0-26903 GCA_042569985.1 Spirochaetota bacterium
CTCAAGGGTATGTAATTAATAACACAAAAATCCTCTACTGTTCAGACTTATCTATGTATAGCCTTTCCGTAAGTGAGGTAATAATCAATGGTACCTATTTGAAAATAGCTTGACAGAGGTTCCATATACAGCCAAATTAACTCCTAATTAATTATTCAACGGAGTTATAATATGACTGTAGTCCGCTATACTTTCCTTTTATTGCTGTCCATAAGTATTATTATACCACAGGTAACTCTATCAAGAAATTTCCTGGATGAAGCCAACAGGCCTTCTCCAATAAAAAACAATATTAAAAGCTCACCCCTCTATCAACTGCAAAATACATTTCATAAAATATACAAACTCTATAAAGATTCAGTTGTCTTTATTAGTACCCAAAAAACTATCAAAACAAGATACAAGCATCCATTTTCGGGAGACCCCTTTTTTGGTGAATTTTTCGGGACCAGGCGAAGCCGCCCCAGACAAAGGAAAAGAAAAAGAAAGAGAAAGGGCCTGGGTACGGGTTTCATAATTTCAACTGACGGATATATATGCACAAACCATCATGTTGTTGCCAATATGGATACTGTAACAGTGACAGTTAATAACAAAAGTTATAAGGCAAAAATTATCGGCACTGACCCAATTAATGACATAGCCCTGATAAAAATTAAGGGAAGTAAAAAATTCAAACCCGTATACCTGGGTAATTCCGACGGGGTAAAGATCGGTGATCTGGCGGTTGCCATTGGCAATCCCTTTGGCCTGGATAAAACATATACCTTCGGAATTATAAGCGCAACAGGGAGAACGCATATTGGCAAAAGCGGCACCTCTCATATTCAGACTGATGCTACAATAAACCCGGGTAACTCCGGAGGACCCCTCATAAATCTTGAGGGTGAGGTAATTGGGATTAACAGGGCCATATATACCAGGTCAGGAGGTAGTATTGGGATTGGTTTTGCATTTCCCATTAACCAGGCGAAAAAGACATTAATTGAGCTCAGGAAATACGGTAAAGTGAAAAGGGGATTTGTTGGAGTGAGGATCTCTCCAATGTCAAGGGAACTTGCACGGGATCTTGGATTGAGAAAAACTGAAGGTGCCCTCATCGGAGCCGTGGTAAAAGGCGGTCCCGCATCAAATGCAGGACTCAGGGTCAAGGATGTTGTTATAAAAATAAACGGGAAAAATATAAAAAATTACAAAGACCTTCTGAAGATAGTTTTGAGGACAAAAATCGGCAAAACTTTAAAATTCACAGTTTGGAGAAACATGAGAAAGGCCAACTTCTGGATTACAGTGAGGGAACGGCCTTAATCCGACAATATATGAAATTCATTTGGAATTTCATATAAATACTTACAGTTCAGCTACATTTTCTAATTCAATGTTATCAATTTCTTTTTCCGGCACTCCGGACTTAACTCCCCTGGGATTATTACTTTTCTTATTTTTTCTGTATTCCCTTTCCTCTTCTTCGATGTCATCATCATAGGTCATCTTTGGTACTGACCTGTTATTTATCCTGTGAAGAATTTCCTTTGTGCAAATTTCTTTCCACCTCTTTGCGTTTGCCTGGTGCCTGCCAACAGGGTAATCCCTCATATATTTCTGAAATTCCCTTGCCGCAAGGTCATATTTTTTCCAAACAAAGTATGTATATCCCTTTTTCATTCTGGCATCCTGGTTCCTGTGATGATAGGAATTTGAAAGTACCTTGTTGAAATATGCCAGTGCTATGGTGTATTTTCTCCTTGCCAGATGTGATTCCCCGATCCAGTAAAGGGCATTTTCGGACCGCTTAATATCGGGATAAAAAGTGAGGAGCCTTTTAAAATACGATATTGCACTGTTATACTTGCCCCTCTTGTAATTACTATAACCGCTTGAATAAACCTGGTTAATATAAGAATTCCTCACATCATTTGTGTACTGGCTGAAGTTACCATAATATTTTAGAAAATATTCATAGATTCCATATGCCCTGTGATGATGGCCAAGCCTCTTCAATGCTCTGGCCTTGCCTATTATGGCATCTTCATTCGTAGAATCTTCATGGTGGGCAATGTCAAACATCCTGTGAGCTTTCTTATAATTCCTCTTCTTTAAATATGTAAAACCCAGTTCCGAGTAGACCTTGCTTCTAAAATCCTTGTTAGAGGAATAATTGAGCATTGATAAGAGCTGGTGGATGCCTTCATCAGTATTCATCCTCAGGATTTTAAGACGTGCAAGCCTGTGGAAAATCATCCTTTTCAGCTTATCGGAAATCACTTTTCCTTCCCGATTCTCCTGCAAACTATTTTTTCTCAATAAATTTTCATTTGAATATAGCTTATCATCAATGATATGTTTATTCTTTAACAGGTAAATATATTTAAGATATGCAAGCTTATTGAGCCCCAGTTTTTCATAGCCAAGGGCAATATAGTAATATGCCTCATCTGCCGCTTTTGTACTGCGGTAGTTTGCTATTACCTTGGAGAAGACTATTTTGGACTTTATAACTGCCTCTTTATTGCCGCCCTCAAGGATACTGACCCCCTCGGTTAATAGTTTTCTTGCATCATCCTCTGTTTTTATGAAGTGATCATAATATGCAAATAAACCAACACCGATTATTATAAGTAAAAAACCTGCAATTGCACCTAGTCTCATTTAATTATTACTCCAGAGATCAAATTTTTAATAGTCTCTAATTCGAGATACAGCGAAGTCCTTCCAAAACTTTGCTTCTTTGGGAAAATATGTGTTTACATCATTAACAACAAGATATTTCAAAGCCTTGCGGTATTTCCTCAATTCAATATATGACCTGGCAGAGAATAACCTGGCCTTTGCAATCTCAACTTCATTATGAGATTTGTTTATTATATAACCCAGTTCAATTATTGCCTGGGTATAATCCCCCCTATAATAAGTCTTTCTTAAAACATCTTCGATTTGGCCGGAACTTATTTCTCTATACTTTCTGGTCTTAGTTTTGGTCTTAGTTTTGATCTTAGCTTTGGTTTTGGTTTTGGTTTTGGTTTTTATTCTTTTTCTCTTAATTCTTATTGGGTACTTAACTATGGACACACCATTTTCAATTTTAAAATTCTGGTTATCGTCATCAAGAAAGGGAACAAGGGCATAATAAATCAGGCCTTCCGGCGGATTCTCATCTATGTATTTCCTTTCCGTAATATCAACTTCTTCAATTACGTCTTCACTTTCAACATCACTTAATTTTTTAACCCTCTTTTGAACCCTAATGAGCCTGAAAACATCATCCCCTTTACTGCCGTTATAGGTCCATATTACCTGAATGCCTTTTTTAGTTTTCCTTGCTTTGATTGAACTCACCTTGAAAAGATTCTCATCTTTTCGTATGTCTATTTCAATATCATCAACCTTATCAACTTTCTTTTTTGAATCGATCTCAATGCCTTCGGATGTATATGTTTGACCCGGTTTAAGATAAAAAGATTCCTTACGGTCAATTTCTTTTGATGTGACGGCATAATAATATATTCCGTTCTTTTTGTTCTCCGCATCCACAAACATATCAACATCAACAACTGTGGCTATCTTACTTGATGAAAGGACCTTAATCTCATTATCCAATGGGATATTGCTCCTATAGACAAAATAGAAAATATTTTTCTTTTTCATCTTGTCCCATTTGACTAAAACCTTTTGCCTATCCAGCTTTTTAATTGAGATATTTCTTATAAAGTCCTTTTTTGTGTTATCAACATCCGTTATTGTCTGCGGGTCGCCAATTATAACAGGCTCGGCAGTAAAATTTATATTACTGTATAGCTTTATATCCCTGCTCTGAATCATCGATTTAGCTAAAACCACGTAATAATAACGGCCGGTTTTCAAATCGGAATCCTCAACAAAGTGTTTATCTTTAATGGGGACGCTGCTAACTGATATTGAAGAAAGGGCTTTCAATTTCGTATCAATTATCTCTGTAGACCTGCCTACAAAATACTCATCAGTAAATTTAGGATTGACATCCCATGATACCTTAACTGAATTTTTCTTACCCCGAATTTTTACGGCTTTTATATTATATGAAATATTTGCCGGCAATTCTTTGGGATCAATTTTTTTTATGTTTTTTACCTTATTACTTTTTACATTGTTTTTATCTTCATCTTCTTCCACGAGAACAAATTTTGAAAAGACTTTTCTTTTCTCCGCTGTACAAATAAAAACAAATAAAATTAAAAATACAGTTAGAGTTCTTATAATTATGTTATATTTTATACTTTTCATAGGTAATCGTTAATATTAGTTCCTTTTTTTTTATATTTTCGGAATATTGATGAGGTTTCTTGATTTTTATTATCAAAGTTAAGATACCAGGCTCAAAAATATGGTCCGAAAAATCATAATTAATATATTATATTCAAGTTATTATACAAATCATCCTTTATCAAAAAATTTTACAGTTTATGCACATAAAATGTCTACAGAGGCATAAAAAAAGCCTTTTTAACGCCCATATAAGCCGTAAATTTATTTAACAGACTTTTTCTAGACAAATTAAATTTAATGTTAGCATACATTATAAAAAGATATTTAATCAATAAAAAAAAGTTTTTCCAATGATCTTTTTTTATTTGCATATTTAATGAGACTGCATAAATGAATTGATAAATTAATTCATTTAAAAATATTGACTAAACTCAATTTTGTGGTAATATAATAAAAATGACAGAATTTGAACTTAAAATACGTAGCAGGGATATTAATACTCTTATTAATTTAATTAAAGGGTACAATGAAAATGCTGATATTGACATCATTGAAAGGGCTTACAAGTTTGCCGAAGAAGCCCATAAAGATTACTTCCGCCTCTCCGGGGAACCTTACATAATACATCCACTGGAAGTTGCAATCATCCTGGCAGATTTAAAACTTGATACCACAACAATGGCGGCTGCCATATTACATGATATAGTTGAAGATACGGGAATTACGCTTGAAACTATAAAGGAAAACTTTAATGATGAAATTGCCCAACTGGTCAATGGTGTAACAAAGATCTCTTCCATCAAAAACAGGTCCAGGGCAACTGCACAGGCCGAAACACTGAGAAAAATGCTTCTGGCAACAATAAAGGATGTCAGGGTAATTATTATTAAGCTTGCCGATAAACTCCACAACATGAGAACAATCTTCTTCCAGCCTCCGGTAAAGCAGACAAGAATTGCCAGGGCCACCCTGGAAATTTATGCCCCCATAGCAAGAAGGCTTGGAATATCAAAAATCAGCTCTGAACTTGAAGACCTGTCTTTCCATGTGCTTCATCCCCGGGAATACGATGATATTGACAAAATGATTGCACAGCGCAAATCTAAATTGAAAGAATATATTGAAACGGTAAAAAACATCCTGGCAACAAAATTAAAAAACCTCGGTATTGAATGCGAAATTACCGGAAGGGCTAAGCACTACTATTCAATTTACAGAAAAATGCAAATAAAGCACCTGTCTTTTGATGATATATATGACATCAGGGCAATAAGAATCATCACAAATGAAATTAAAGATTGCTATGGCGCCCTGGGAGTTATCCATACCCTTTGGTCTCCAATTACGGGAAGGTTTAAAGATTATGTAGCTGTACCCAAATCTAACATGTATCAATCCATTCATACAACTGTAATTGGTCCGGACGGAATGCCGCTTGAAGTCCAGATTAGAACAGACGAAATGCATGAGACAGCTGAAGTAGGGATTGCTGCTCACTGGGAATACAAGGAAAATTTACTTCCCCTAAATGTGGATTATCAGGACTTAACGTTGCTTCAAAATATCAATAAACTCTATTCCGATTCAAGTAATACCAGGGAATTCATGAAGGGCCTTAAGATGGACCTTTACGAGGATGAAATATTTGTATTTACACCTAAAGGTAAGATAATAAAGCTCGCCAAGGGGGCAACTCCAATAGATTTTGCATATGCCATCCATACAGAAGTTGGCCACCATACATCAGGTGCCAAAGTAAATAATAAGATGGTTCCGCTTAAAACAAAACTCAGTAGCGGAGATATAGTTGAAATTCTAACTACTAAAAAAAGCCACCCTTCAGATTCATGGATAAAATTCGTAGCATCGTCCACTGCAAGATACAAAATCCGAACCTGGTTAAGAAAAAACAAGAAAATAAAAACCAGGGAAGTATCTAAAGCCAAATTAGATGAAAATAAATTATTAAAAGACGAAAAAACCGCAAAAGTATCTATCCCGGTTGATCAGCAAATTAAGATCAAAAAGTTCAAGCAAAAACATGGCATTGGTGTAAAAGTTGAAGGTGAATCAAATGTACTCATAAAATTATCTCAATGCTGCCAGCCAATTCCCGGGGATGACGTTACAGGTTTTATTACCCGCGGCAGGGGTATCACAATACATAAAAAAAACTGTCCCTCATTAATCAGATTAAAAAATGAAAAGGAGAGGTTTATCAAAATTGTATGGGAAGGAACAGAAAGCAATTTATATCCCATAAAACTGGTGGCAGAGGGAATTGAAAGACCAAACCTTCTAAAAGATATTATCAATGAACTATCCCTGTGTGATACCAATATATTAAAAATGGACGGAGAAGTAAGGGAGAAAGAACTTGTATATTTTAAATTCGTCCTTGAAGTTAGCGGCAACAGCCACCTAAATGAAATAATAAAAAAAATTAAGAAAGTAAAAAACATCACTGATGTATACAAACTAAATGAAAAGGTAGTATTAAAATAACGAATGAAGGTAATCCTTGGTTCAAGCTCACCCAGAAGAAAAATAATCCTGGGAAACATTATTGAAAAACTTGAAATCATCTCTCCACAAATTGAAGAAAAGCAAATACAAGGAGAGAAACCCATTGACTTCTCACTGAGAATTTCCAAAGAAAAGAACATCTCAATTATAGAAAATACCGTGGTAACTCAATATCCCTCGCTCATAATAACATCAGACACCATTGTTGAACTTAATAATAAAATTTTAGGCAAACCATCAGATTTTGATGATGCAGTAAATACCTTAACCCTGTTAAGCAATAATGTTCATAATGTTATTACCGGTATTTCCCTGAGCCTCCTGGCCGGCCCAAAAAAAGTAATCCAGTCAATAACTGATTATGAAATAACATCTGTTAAATTCCGAAAACTCTCCGGGGAAAACATTACTGATTATTTAAAAATAATTAAATATAACGACAAGGCCGGTGCATATGCATATCAGGAACATGGTAGCATGATTATAGAGGATGTGAACGGTTCAATTACAAATATTATCGGCTTCCCGCTGAGGTTATTTTTTAGAATGATAAATGAAATTTCACTTTGGCAATCTCTTTTTTAAAATTTCCACCTGCATTATAAACACTTACAAAAGACTATAGGTAATTCACTTTATTCCGCCACGCTCCCTGATTTTTTGGACCATATCCTGGAAAAGCTGATAAAAATCCTTAAATTCATCCTTTTTCCTAAGAGGCCTGAATACAAAGTCACTGCCTTCAATAATGTCTTTCATGTAATTTGACATTACATATATGGGCCCGGAAATTCTATGTGTCTTTCTAATGAGGATTATAAACAGAATTATGCTCTCAATAACCACAAGAATTAGAATTGATATAATCAATATTTTATTATAATAAATAATCCTGTTAAGAGTTTTCATATTCCTGCTCTGGTTTTGTGATATAATTTTAATGGCATCCCTGTTTGCCCTGCCATTGGCACCGAGAGAACGGGTTGTGAGAAAACTAACGATATTATTTTGAATTTCATGAATATTTTCAATTTTTTCATTATTGTAAACTATATTCACTGAAATAGCCAGTATGATAATTACGGTAACACTTGTTACAATAGTCATTATTGTAAATATTGTTTTTAACTGAAATTTCTTATCAATTAAATATTTCTTTCGATTTTTCATATTAAGAACTCCAAAGTATAATTATTGGAATAATATTTAAGGCACTACAAAATATCAAGCTTTTTCATAAAACTTTTTTGCATTTTACCGGTATTCAAATAAATATGAAATAAAATAACCAAATAATCCTTGACTTTTGAATATAAAAATTAAATTATGGGTACATCTAAAAATCACTTTTGTCATTAACAATAAATGAAAAAAAATGGTTTTTAAATATGTTTGCGTCCTCAGGGAGACGTCAAATCAAAGTTTTTTGAAGTTTCCTTATGGATAAGTTCCATTAATTTACTATGAAATATCCGAATTTCAATATCATAAATAAGCTATCCATTGGGAATTTTAATTCTAAGTTCTATCATGCCCTGAAGGGAAAAACCTTCTGGTGCCTGACTATTACGGTATTGGTCCTGGCCAATATAGTTATTTACTACCCCCAAATATATAAAAATCTTGATACTGCAAAATCGATGCACCTTAAAAAATTTTTCTCCTCGGGAGAAGAATATGCCAATTTCATTTCAAAAAATGTCAGGTTCAGAGATTTAAAATTTTATACAATAAAGATTAAAAAGGGTGATAATTACTGGAAAATTGCAAAACAATACGGAGTTAACATTGACACCCTGATAGGTACAAATCCTCAATGGCATTCACTCATTGCTAAGGTAAACAAGCAAATTATTGTGCCATCAGAAAAGGGGGTTCTTCATTTTATCAGCAATTTTGATGAACTGGATGAACTTCAAAGGATTTACGACACAGAACCAGACAATATAAAAATCCAAACCCTGCCCCTGCTTTATAAATATTATTACAAATTTCTAAAAGAAAGCCGCCCCATTGCGGTATTTATTAAAAATATTAAACCCAAGACCTTTAATATGACCGATAAACTGGCAAAGCAATTTATGCTCAGAGAAATGTTCCGGTCACCACTTGGCGGCAGATACAGTTCGTTCTACGGCAGAAGAAAACATCCAATCTTCAGGAAAAGGCATTTCCATAACGGCATTGATATTGCCACCGGCTACGGCACCCTGGTTGGCGCTACAGCTGCAGGGAGAATAGTCTATACGGGATGGATGGGTGGATATGGTAAAGCCGTAGTAATTCAGCATGCAAATGGCTACAAGACCCTTTATGGGCACCTGTCACGAATTAATACCCGCCGGGGCAGATATATAAAGAGCGGAAGTATTATCGGAAAAGTGGGATCAACGGGAAACTCCACGGGCCCGCACCTCCATTTCACATTATGGCACTATGGAAAGTTAATTAATCCAATGAAAATCCTATGGTAGCATGATGTTTGAAGAACATGAAAGAATAATTGAACTGGCAAAAAAGCTTTCTTCGCTTATTAAGGAACACGAAATAAGCAAGAAATATGAAGAAAGTTGTGTTAAGATGAAAAGTGATTACAAGTCACAGGAACTTTTTCAAAAACTGATCATGATTGGCAGTGATATTAGTGAAAAACTCAAAATGGGCAGGGAAATCACATATGAATCACAATCGGAGATGAAACTCATCCAAAAGGAATTAGAGGAAAGTACACTTGTTAAAAATCATATATTAATTCAAAAGGAATACCTTAATTTTTTTCAGACAGTTCTTGACAGGATAAAAAATCCCACTGAAAATTCAGAAAGTTAAAAGCGAGGCAGCTTATGAACCTAATGGAAAAAATCGAATCTCATCTTTCAAAAGCTATCAAGTCCAGGGACATTCTCAGGGCAGAAACATTGAAAATGTTAAAATCGGACATTACATATGAAAAGGCTAAAAAAGAAGAAGACCTCACCGATGATCAAATACTGGAGATAGTAAGCAGAGCCGGAAAAAGGAGAAAGGAATCTATTAAGGAATTCCAAAGGGGCAACAGAAATGACCTTGCGGAAAAGGAAGCTGCCGAATTAAAAATAATTGAGGAATACCTGCCGGAACAGATGGGTGAAGATGAAATCGAAAAAATAATAACCCGGACAATGGACGAACTGGGGGAAGTAACACAGAAGGATTTCGGCAAAATCATGGGTGCCGCTATGAAAGAGCTAAAGGGAAAGGCGGATGGCTCTATTGTAAAAAGGATTTTAAATAAAAAACTTGAAAGTGAATAAACCTGTTACTTAAGTCGTCCCACAGATGAATGTTATTATAAATCAAACCTCACTAGTATTCATAAATCCATAATTATTATCAAACTGCTTTATTCTGGAAATTTCCTATCATTAAATATACAAAAAAATATTTGCACTAAATCATAAATTAATTATATTTATTCTTGACAAGTAATTCATATGAAATAAGTTTCAATTTAAGAAAAATTTTCTTAAAATTTATATGGAGGTCTTTAATGAAAAAGGATATTTTAAGGTCATTATTCGTTTTTGCTATAGTTTTTGCTGTTTTTGCGGCTGTATCTTGCAAAGATGATGAAGGCGGAAACTGTTGGGAAAAATGGGATTACAATAGAACATTCACCGTAACTTACAACGGTACTTTGGGTGATAATAGTACTGGAGATGTGCTTCGTGCAGCTATTTATGGTGCCGATGATTATGACCAAAATGCATGTTTAGCTGGAGAAGTCTGGGCAATACCGGCAAACTCAAGATGTTCACAATTTTGGGGATTTACACCGGGTGTAGAGCAAAACATAACATTATTTTCACCATTACCAGAAGTGTATCTTGCATTTTTCATTGATCTGGCAGAACATCCATCATCTATGGGTGCAGGTTCTATAGCAAACGAACATCCCTATACAATTTATGATAACAAAACATTTGAAGTAAATAACTCTGTATCAACTCCAGTTGTCATGTCAGAGACTGGTGATATTACAGTTTCTTTTGATGATACAAACATATTTCAATTTTCAACATACTGTTCACCCCCAGCAGCTAAGTAACTTTTATTAGGAATTTAAATAAAAAGCTCATATGGATTATTCCATATGAGCTTTTTTTATTCATAGTATATATAATTTTTAAGTCCCTGTAATCCACTGGAGCTTACCCCTCTTCTTTACGAGGGCAGCCTCGGGGCATATTTCCATGCAGCAATAGCATCTTATGCATTTCTTATAATCAAAATCCGGTACTTTCTTTTTGCCATTTTTCTTTTCTATTGCATTGGCGGGGCAAATCTTTTTGCAATTATAACAGAGGGTGCACTTTTCTTCCATTGGAAGGGGTTTCTCCACAAAGAGGTTTTTAAATGTCATTGACGTAAAGGGCCATCTTATCTGGTCCGAAAGGATAGTCCTCCTGGTGGGCTTAAAATCATGGAGCTTCAGGTCTTCAATTCTATCCCCCACAACCTCAATCTCTTCGGGCGAATTTACCCAAAACTCCCTCTCAAAACCCCTGACAACAGTTATCGCGCTATTAATATCAAGGCCGGAAACACTGAGAGCAACATAATCAACTGCAATTGCATCCCCGCCAATTATAATTGCATCCATCTTTCTGGGCGTCCCAGCGGGCCCGGGGCCCTCACCTTCCTGCACAAGAATTGCATCCATTATATGCAGGAATTTCTTCGGCTTATCAAAACCGCTCAACAGCGCTCCGTTCAGGTCCAGTATATATTCACAGAAAAGGTCACGGTTGGGAATCTTCATATGCATTTTTGACTTTTCCATACCCGGAACTGCACCAAAGAGGTTCTTAATTGCCCCGGTATAGTAGGCAAATCCATGCGATTTAAACTTGGGAAGATTTATTATTATATCAACATCTTCAAAAGAATCCATTACATCTACATACTTATGCATTTTAGCGTTTTCATAGTGGAGCTTAATTCTTTTTGATGACTCCGCCACTACAACGGCTTCATCGTTTACAATATCTCCAAATGATGTTTTGTTTAATACACTCTTCAAAGACTGGATGCCCGGGGATTCTATAAGGACCGGAATGCCTCCTGCCTCTTTGACTATCTGCACAACTGCCCTGAAAAACACGGGGTGTGTCATTATTGCCTTTGACGGTTTTGAGGCAACTAAAAAGTTCGGCTTTAAGCAAACACGCTTATGCTCCAATTGTCCCAAATCAAAACCGCACATTTCCATGCCATCTTTTATCTTATTTTTTAAAATGTTTAAATCATAATCTTCACATTTTTGTAATGAAACCCTTTGCATTTGGACATCTCCGGTTAAACAATTTAGTTTTAACTCTATTCCTTTTTCCTAACTTCTTTGTCAATAAAATTTAAGAAATATTTTCAAAACACCGCCGGCATAATAAGATAGGCTATCCTTACATGTTAAAATTATGCAATATTACTTGACTTTTATTTATTTAGTTATACTACTTTACTTTAAAAGGATGGAGGCAAAACATCAACATGCACCATCGGGCTGAATACAAAAACGAAACAATTAAGGTGAATCATGGATTGCATTTTTTGTAAAATCATTGCGGGAGAAATCCCATCAAAAAAAGTATACGAGGATGATAATACACTTGCCTTTGATGATATTGACCCCAAGGCACCGGTTCACGTGCTCATTGTACCAAAGAAACACATTGTGAACCTGGACGGCATCAACAGTGACAACAGCAAAATCATGTCGGACATTTTCGAAACAGTCAGTGAAGTGACAAAAATAAAGGGAGTCCACGGAAAGGGATACAGGATAATTATTAACAGTGGCAAGTCTGCCGGGCAGGAGGTTTTTCATCTGCACGTCCACGTCCTGGGGGGCAGGGAAAGAATGGGGCCAATGCTGAAAAAGGATGGATAACATTGGGGATAAGATAAAATGAGAAAGCTATGTTATGATACAGTTTTAACCTATATCAGGGGACTTTCCGATAAAAGCTCCATATATGTTGGCTGTGACTCCAAGCTATCCGGTTCCCAGACGTTATTCGGCCTTGCAATAATTCTGCATATTGAATCAAGTAAGGGCGGCATGTGTTTTGCACAGAAGATGTACGAAAACAGGAGAATGCCAATCAGCGAGCGGTTAATGAAAGAGGTTGAGCATGCGGTAACATGTGCAACAAGGGTTCAGCATGCAGTGGGTGACAAAACCCTGGAGGTCCACCTTGACTTCAATCCAAATCCCCGGCATAAAAGCCATAAATTTCTAAATGCTGCAATCGGATATGTAAGGGGACAGGGTTTAATATATAAAATTAAACCCAGTGCTTTTGCGGCAACAACTGCAGCAGATTATATATTGGGATAGGAGACTATTCCTTTTTCTTTTTTTTCCTGCTCTGGATCAGGATAAATACCTTTTCAACAGAGCGATCCGTTGCATCATCAACTATAAATGTAATCCCCCCGTATTTTATCTTTTCTCCTATTTTAGGTATTTTGCCCATCAAGTATGTGATAAAGCCTGCAACTGTCTCAAAACCCTTTTTTTCAATGTCAACGGAAAACTTTCTCTGGAAATATTCAATATCCAGGCTGCCGTTTACGAGGTACTTTTTCTCATCAACCCTTGTTATCAAATCCTCCATTTCGTGGTCACCTGTTTGTATCTCTCCAACCACCTCTTCGGCAATGTCCTCGGGTGTAATAAGACCAATGACAGCTCCGTGCTCATTAACAACAAATGCCATATGTACCGTCGCTTCCTGTAAATCCTTGTATAATTCATAGATGTTTTTTGTTGCCGGTACATACAATGGCTTATGAATGAAAATATCAGATACATTCTTTACATTGACATCCTTCATTATGTCCCTGTAAAAGATATAACCCGTAATATTATCAACCCGTTCTTCATATACGGGAATTCTTGAAAATCTTGTCTCATCTATTAGCATAACAAGCTCGTTTATTGTTTCATCCGTTTTTATTGATACAATGTCAATTGTGGGAGTCATCACTTCCATTGCAGTAATTTTTCTAAATGACAATATCTCAGATACATAAAATTGATTTTCTTCATCTATGGCACCTGTCTTTTCGCCAAGCTGAAAAAAATAGTTTATTTCATCACGGGATGTAACCAGTGACTGATTTCTCTCTCTCATATTTAACAGTTTCTTTAAAACATTTAAGATCATAACAGATATGTTCACCAGGGGTTTGAGAATAATGATGAGTGCTTTTAAGGGAAGAGAAAAGAACATGAGGAATTTTTCCGCCTTTGCCTTGGCAACTACCTTTGGAGAGACTTCACACAAAATAAGAAAAACCACTGTTTGAATTATTGTGACAATAACGATTTCCCCTTCCTTCATAGAGAAAGCCATGGTGGCAATAAATGTAATAAATGCCGTGGCCATTATGTTTGCGATGTTATTACCAATAAGAATCATTACAATGGCATCTTCAATATTATCGATGATGCCAAGTGCACGCCTTGCCCTTTTATTTCCGGTTCTTGCGTATGTTTCCAGGGTAATCCGGTTTGAAGAAACCAGGGATATCTCTGAACCGGAAAAAAATGCCGACAGTAATATCAAAATGAAAACTGATACCTCATATATTATGTACACATCAAAACTCAATTAAGGCCTCTTTTTATCAGCATCACTGATAACATCAATGGTGATAATTTTATTTTTTCTAACAGTTTTAACCCTGAGGACATTCTTCTCCGTGCGCACCTCTTCGCTGCGCTTGGGAAGGTGCGCAAGTTTTTCGATCATATACCCGCCTACTGTTTCAGAACTGGAACTGACCAGGTTTTCCTCGAAATGGTGATTGTAATCATCAATCTGCATCTCCCCGGAAATAACCCGAATGTTTTCATCCACCTTTATAATATCAGGTTTGGATTCAACATCCCATTTACTGAAGTCCTTACCCATCAGTTCCGCAATTATTGTATTCAAAGTGACAACCCCGGCAGTTCCCCCATATTCATCAACTGCAATTGCAATTTGAATACCCTTTTTGAGAAAGTCATTGAGGAGCCCATTGAGTTCCCTCGATGCAGGAAAAAAATAAATTTTATTAATGAGCCTGTTTATGTTTCTGGCTTTTTTAAAGCCCATATAGTACGACATGAGCTCCCTTGAGTCGAGCATACCCACAATGTGATCAAAATCATTCTTATAAACAGGTGCCCTTATAACATCAGAATCCAGAAATATACCCATTGCATCATCGATGGATGTTCCATATTGAATAAAAACAGCCTTATTTCGGGGAAACATTATATTCGATGCTTCCTTCTTTGAGAAGCGCAAAACATTTTTAATAAATACTCCCTCTTCTTTTTCTATAACCCCTTCCTCTTCTCCAACATTAACCACCATCCCCAACTCATCTGCCGTTACGTCATTGCTTTTAAGTTCAAGTTTAAAAATTCTAATCAACAGGTTTGCAACAAATAGCAGAATAAAACGCAACGGTATAAAAACCTTGTGAAACAGGTTCAAAAGGGGGTATGCTTTTCTTGATATGGTTTCATAAGAATTAATTGATATGATTTTCGGCGTTATTTCACAGAGGAGTATCATTATTGGAGTAACAATTGCAATTGATATAAAGTGGCCGTACTGAGACCACCGGGCTAAAAGCAGACTTGTTGAAAGTGCAGAGATGAGGAGGTTTACGAATAAATTTCCAATGAGTATCGTTATAAGTATCTTTTCCGGGCTGGACATGAGTCTGAAAATTGAACGTTCAATGCGTTTATCTGAAGTGGAAAATTTATGGAGATCGGCATTTCTCAATGAAAACAGGGCTATCTCAGATCCTGAGAAAAAACCGGACAGGATTAAAAATAATAAAAGAATAGCGAGCTCTAGAATATAACTATCCATCAGTGGTTTTTAATGAAACTAATTATCCTTTTTTATATCCAGGTTAACATCAAAGTTGAAAAGCTTCTCCGATTTGTTGCCTGAATAATCAAATGCGATTATCTTCAATTTATTTAAGCCGGTAAAATACCTGACGTCCTCAACTTTATAGTATCCTTCTTCATCATATAGATTATGAAAAAGATTGTTGCTAATCTTTAACCCCTTCTTTGAATTCACTAAACTTTTAAATGAAATATCAAGGACTTCCTTACCGTTAAGAACAGCTTTTAGCCTGTATACGCCAAGCCTCTCGCTTTTCGTAAAGGTATCCACAATCCTCACCAGGATGGGATAGTGTTTTGTTAATCTGATTTTTGCATTATCTCTAATTAAAAAGTATTTCTTATTAATTTTTAAGAAGATATTTTTAATATCCGGTCCCTTTTCATCCTTGTAACGGGGCATCAAAAGAAAAGGGTTAATGGATTTAAGATTTTTCAAATTGATAATTGAAAAATGAAGGTGTTTTGCAAATGAACGGCCGCTGTTACCAACCATACCAATTTTATTATTCACCGAATAAATATTCTGCAATGATACTCCATCTTTTAAATGCAGGTAGACGGAATGCATATTTTTATCATGCTTGATAATCTTATAGTTCCCGCCTCCGGGATAATTTTCCAATGGGAAAATTGACTTATCCCAGAAAAACAGTAATTTGCCCGAATCAACGGGATAAACCTTATCGTCCCTGCATATCATATCAACACCGTCGTGAAAATGGTCTCCCCTTGACTCCCCGTAAGTTGATGTTATCCTGCCATTTTGCACGGGCCACTTAAAAGATAAGTTTGACAGGACCAATATAATTATTGAGAAATATAATATTTTATTATTCACAAAACCATTCCTTCTTTATTTTGTAGAATTACTATCCCCGGATATTCCTTTATGGAGATTACAAAACTCACCTGGTTCACTGCCCTCGTAGTATAACTGGTCCTTAACAATGTGAGGACAGACACCTTCCCTGGCTACAAGACCCGAATCAAGGCAGATTTTTTCCTTTGATACTCCATCCCGGGGAACAGTAAAGTTTGGAGGCGGTGTAATGTATATAGACGATATGAAATCTGCCCAGATTGGCGCTGAAACGACCATCCCGGCCCTGCCCCTGCCAAGGGAAATTGCCCCCTGCTTATTTCCAACCCACACTGCCGTAACAAGGTCTTGTGTATACCCCACAAACCATGCGTCAATATATTTTGAACTCGTTCCTGTTTTGCCAGCCACCTGGAACTTCATTTTTTTTCTTCTTACCGGATAATATGAAGGGGCCTGTAAAAGTGATATTGTTATTGCACAGGCAATGGGGTCAATTATGACATTATAGCTTATTCTCTTTCGCTTTATTTCCGCGATAACCTTCTCCTCATTATTCCATACAATATTTCCATTATAGTCCTTAACATATTTTATGCCATAGGGCTTTACAAACTTCCCCCCATTTACAAGCACCGAATGAAGCACAGCATTCTCAATTGGGGATATTTCATAAGTGCCAAGGGTTAATGAAAGTGTTTTCCCAAATCTCTTCTTCACTTCACTGTCCGAAAGAGAGAGGCTTTTCTCCAAAATATCAAAAATCCTGTTATAACCCGTCTTTTTTAAGACTTTCACGGCAACAATATTTTTAGATTCTCTTAAGGCCCGCCTAACGGTAATTTTCCCCGCATACTTGTTGTCATAGTTTCCCGGAGAATAACCGCCTTTGAATTTAGTTTTTCTATCCACGAATATGGATGATGGAGTAATATCTTTTTCCTGAATGGCAGCAGCATAAACTATGGGTTTTATTGATGATCCCGGCTGCCTTTTAATCTGGCTTACATTGTCATTCTGGTTATGCACAGAAAAATCGTACCCACCTACATATGAAATAATTTCACCTGTTTCAGGGTTAACGGCAACAAGGGCACCCTGGGTATTCTTTGCCTTATCAAGCTCCCTTGCAACATACTTCTTCTTTATCCTCTTAGACCTGCGTAGATGATAAGCCCTTTGTTTATCAATTCCCTTTCTCAGCATCTTCAATGCCATATCCTGTTTTACGGCATCAAGTGTTGTATATACGCTTAACCCGCCTTTCTTAACAACTTCTTCTCCAAACTTTTCAACAAGGACCCTCCTGATGCGTTCATTAAAGAAGGGGGCCCTGTTGATCCTGTATGAACTGTATATAAATTTTCCTATCAATGACGATACAGCTTCTTTCTTTTCATTGAACTTAATGTCCCATTTACTTACAAACTGCTTATACTGGTATAGGGCCCTCCTCTTATTGATAAAACCGGCATCAACAAGCGAATGGAGAATTCTCTTGGTTTTTCTAACTGAATTTTTTAAATTTGAAAGTGGGGAATATACCATGGGATTTGAAATAGTCGCGATAATCATTGCGCATTCAACTTCATTCAATTTTTTTACGGGTCTGCCAAAAAACATCTTTGATGTTGACTCAACACCATAGGCGCCATTCCCGAAATATATTAAATTTAAATACATGGATAATATGTCCTGCTTATCATAGAGCCTTTCAATCTCCCTAGCGCAAAAGGCTTCATAGATCTTTCTCTTGAGGCTTCGTTTCATATTGGTGAAAAGGACCTTAGCAAGCTGCTGTGTTATTGTACTCCCACCCTGGGCAACCCTGAAACGTGCCAGGTTAATGACAAATGCCCGCAATATACCCTTGAAACTTATCCCCCTGTGCTTATAAAAATCCCTGTCCTCACTGGCTATTACACCATTAACAATCCACTTTGGTATATAATTGTAAGGAACTATTTCTCTTTTCTGCTCGAAAAATTCACCTATGAGTTCGTTTTTACGGTCATATATTCTGGAAGGTAAATCAACAACCTTTTTATTAAGGTCAATTTTGCCATAGCTGTAAGTTAATCCCTGCCTGAGTTCTTCTGTCCTGTCAATGAGCTGCTTGTATCTTGATAGCTTTTTTAAAGCCATGTCCCTGTCCTGCTGAAAGCTGAAATAAATTACCATTACATAAGTAAATATAAATATGGCAAACACAATAGGTATGTATAAAAATACAATTTTCTTGTGTGAGAAAATCCACTTTAATAAGGACTTTATTATTCTAATTATTGTTTTCATTTTATATCATTCATATCCTTAAATATGTGAAACTCCCTTTGTTTTTTGGATACTGCCTGATAATTGACCGCATGCTCCGGATATATCGCTACCCATGCTTTTCCTCACAGATACAGTGAGTTTTTTGTGTTCAAGGTGGCTGATAAACTTATCGATTTCCTCTTCGGTGGGAACATCGTATTTATGCTTGCCCATGTTAAGGGGGATAAGGTTCAGCTTGATTTTCCTGTTCCTCAGAAAATCTATGAGCCTATCCGCATCATCAGGTGAAATGTTGTCCTTTCTCATGACATACTCAACTGTTACCCTATTTCTTGAGATGGGAACCTTTTTTTCAAGTATTTTTGAAATTTCTAAAATGGGGAACTTTTTTTCAACGGGCATATACTTCCTTCTCCTCTCGGGCACCGTGTCATTGAGTGAAATGGCCAGGTTATAGGGCCTCTTTTCATCTATAAATCGTTCTATCGAATCACCTATTCCAGCTGTAGATATGGTAATCTTTCTTGTGGAAATATGAAAACCATAGGAGTAATTCAAAATATCAGCCGCTTTAAGCACATTATCATAATTTAAAAAGGGCTCACCCATTCCCATGAATACAATATTATTATTTTCCAGGCCAGTCATTCTCCTGATATGACAAAGCTGATCAATTATTTCACCGGTTTCAAGGTCCCTGGTAAAACCCATCATTCCCGTATGGCAAAATTTACATCCCAGGCTGCATCCTATCTGGCTGGATAGACATACAGTAAGCCTTCCGTCATCGGACCCGTCATTCTTGATTAATACAGCTTCTATATAATTGTCATCATGGGTTTTAAAGAGAAATTTCTCAGTTCCATCCTTTTCTGAAATCAGTCGTTTAACAACTTCAAGGGGATTGAGAATAAAATTATCCTGGAGATAATGCCGCAGGGGTTTTGAGAAGTTTGTCATAGAAATGAAAGAGTCCACATTTCTGGCGTAGATCCAGTTTAAAAGCTGTTTTGCCCTGTATGATTTCTCTCCCGTCGATTTGAAAAAGTTAACTAATTCGTCATGGCCCAGGTTTTTAATTATTTCCTTCATCCCCGCTAACTCAACTGCTTTAACTCAAAAAGGGCCATCTTGTTTTCAGGCTCTATACTTACAAGCCTTTCAAAAATTCTCTTAGCCTTTTCTTTTTCACCAGCCTTTTTTGTTGCCATACCCATTGCAAAAAGTGAATTTGTGAAATAGGGATCAATCTGCAATGACCTGTCAAAATTATCTATTGCAGAGGTGTAATTGCCAAGCTTATAATGTGAAGCGCCGGAAATATAAAAGGCATACTTGTTTCTTCTGTTTCTGGCAATATATTTCTCAATAGATTCAATGGCCTTTTCATATTCCAGTATGCGGAAATAAATCTTTGCCAGGTTATATGATATCTTTTTGTTATCAGGATGGTCTTGTCTTCCCTTTTCAAGTAAAGAGATTGCCTCTTCATCCCTGTCCACATTTATTAACCTGTCGGCCTCTTTAACTATGTCTACAGCTTCATCTCTTTTCAGTTCAACAACCAGCAAAGTAACATCATCCTGAAAATCTTTGCCGCCAATAAAGTTTCTCACATCCTCAATGATTTTATCAGAAAATTTGGCAAGGGGAAGGGCCTTGTTTTTAATAATACTTTCCTCGAGCCTTTCAATTGTATACTCCTTTCTCTCGGAATTCTGAGCCTGGGTAATCCCGTCAGTATAAAGAATTATACGGTCACCATAGTTTAACTTAATACTTTTATCCTCATAGGAATTTATAGCCTCCCTGATTGCCCCTATAAAGATCCCATTGGTATCGAGAAATTCAGTACTTCCTGAACCAGACCTCAGGAGAATGGCCTTCTGGTGGCTGGCATTTGAATATGTGACATTATATTCATCATCAAAGACAACCATAAAGCAGGACATTGGGTCCTGTGATTTTACATTATCAAGGATGTTATCATTTACCTCCTGAAATATCCTCCTTGGAGAATCAAACTTTCTTTCTGCATCACCAAATGATATCTTCGCTATGGCAGTTACAAGAGAGGCGGCAATGCCATGTCCCGAAACATCAGCAATCATAAGGCCCAGTTTATCATTCTTTAACTGGTATACATCGTAAAAATCACCGCCAATATGCTCCATTGCAATATATCTTAAACAAAACTTAAGCTCATTCCAGTCATCAATAATGCCCGGCAAAATACTTCTCTGGAGAATAGCGGCCATATCCAGCTGCTTTTCTATCTGGCTCTTTTTTAAATTCAAATCATCCAGGGCACTCTTTAGTTCCGTATCCCTTTCTATAATCTTGTTTTGTAAGTCAGCCTTGAGTCCGTCAATGGTTATATTCATCTCAAGCAATTCCCTGCCTGCCTCAAACAGGTCCCTGTCTAAAGCCAAAAATTGCACTGAAGGTGTTTCACCGGAGGCGATACTTTTTATGAGCCTTTTTAAATCGCCCAGGACATTGATGATGGAGTTCGTGTTAATCCATAAAATGAGAGATCCCACAACAATAGCTATGACAATATATCCAAAGGAAATCCATATAATGGGTTTATCAAACAAACGCATCTTTTCAAATGCCGCTGAATAGGAAAGAAGAACTGTGGCAACAAAAATTAAAACAAATACGTTTACATTCCTCAGGCTCATTTGCAATTTTGTTTCAAGCTTAATTCCCCTGCTGAAAATCCTATTATAAATTACGGCACTTTCCTTACTAATGAGTACCTTCGTCAGCAGGTATGTAAACATGCCGGAAAGCATCATTATTATGAGCATTGTAATCCCAATAGTTTTGTTTAAAGATATGAGTTCACCCAGGGAAACCCTTGCCGCGTATTTATACTCGTAGTAAGAGGCACAGCAAATCAAAAGTGTAAAAATGAATATATAGACAAATGCAGTGAGAGAAATCTGGTTTGGCAGTTTTGTAAAATTATTATATGCTTTTTCAAGTTCAACATCATTTAAATCATAACCAGATTTATAAGCCCTGTTTATCAGCCTGTGCGATTTTGAAAATGCCGGCAGCCCCAGGGGAGTAAAAAAACCAAGCTGCACATAAGCAATAAATGTTGCAACAATTACTGCCAGTGGAACCCATCTGAAAATCAGGAATTCGACCCTGCTGTCTGGCAAAAGCAGGAAGGAATAACCGAAATACATTCCCAGTAAAGATACCGCCCATACAACAAGGATCATATAAAATACAATGGAAAATGTATAACTAATATTTCTGGATAAAAATGTAAAAAATCTCATATCTTCTTCAAATAATTAATATTCATTTACTAAAAAATTCACTCATTGAGTATCTATATAATCCCTGACAGTAGATGCTAATCGATAAAGCACGTCAATTCAACCTTTATTTTGTTATATAAATTAATAATTTAATATATAAATCAATAACTTATTAGAGAGCAAATAAAAAAAATCACTGTTATTTTCTTAAAAACAGGGTATTTATTAACAAAATATACAGACTTATCAACAATTGTTAATAAGTATATAAACATAGGGCAAATTTGTTTATTTTTTTTAATATACAATCATTATTAAAAATGAACAGATATATAAATTTCAGCCATATATGACAGCCCTGTCCAACTAATTATTCTTTTTTATCAAGATATGAAACGTCCTTTATGCACCTGAATCCGGCAAGGTTGTCCCTGTACAGGTTTGGAATACCGCCAATATCCCTGTTAGCGGCCCTTATGCCATTCCTATTACTAAACCAGGCCCCTCCCCGAACAACCTTGTATTGCCTTCCATACCTGACGTTTTTATGGTAATTACCCTTGTAGGGTAAATACCAGCTTGAAGTCCATTCCATAACATTTCCCGACATATTAACAACACCATATGGCGAAGCCCCAGATTGCGGAAACAGGAATACCGGTAAAATCCTTATGTTCCCCATCCTGTATTTCTTCTTTATGAGCATACCAACTTTTTTATTTTGCCAGAACTCAATTGAATTTGCCCTGGCAGGATTAAACTTTCTGCCCCAGGGGTATATTTTCGCTGACAGGGGTTTCTTATTTTTGATTATACCCGGTCCCCTTGCGGCCTTTTCCCACTCCTTTTCGTTGGGGAGCCTTTTACCTGCCCATTTTGCGTAAGAGGCTGCCTCATAATAAGTGACAAGAACGGGATAGCCCGCATATGCCTCATTGTATTCCCCACCCTTCCATGAAATAGGCGGGTTTGTATTTGTGGCATCAATGAATTTTTTATAATCACCGTTTGACACTTCATACTTATCAATATAATAAGCGGGAAGATAGATAACCTGCTTGGGATATTCATCCAGCCTGCCCTTCCTTTTTGAGTCGGAACCGAACACAAACTTACCCGATGGTATTAAGAGCATATGCCTGTTGTCAGTCTTTGAATAAATACTCTTCTTATAATCAATGCTTTCTTTATATACTTCATCTTTGACAAAAAGCTTAATTTTTTTACTTTTGCCTTTCAGGGCAATCTCAGAGCCGCTCCTTATGAGCTTTCCATGGAGTGCATTCTTCAGCCTGTACCGGGCAATTACACGGAAATTATTGGGACCAATATAGTTATGAACAACTGAAATAATATCCATCAACCCAATGGGATTATTATTTTTCATGATAAGGTATTTTTTAAATTGAGGCCTGTCTTTAAAAAGGACAGTTATTAATCTTCCCTTTCTTCTTGATTCAACCTTTGCAATAACTTCATAGTCAGCAGAATAGAGGTTGATTACAAGAATCATCAGAGATATCAGGATAAACAGGTATTTGTTTTTCATTATTAGTTTCATCTTAATTATTTATTTACTAAAATATTGTTCCTTATCGGGCCACCTCAAACAGGCAATTGGCCCCCCGTGGATAACCCCGGAATCTATACCGATTATGTTATGCTCTTCATCAGTATATATTAAACCATCCCCGGGCAGTTGAACAGTTGGTGTATGCCCGAAAATAACCGTTTTTTCCCATTTCTTTTTTGCCCTGAAAAACTCATCTCTTATCCATATGAGGTCATAAGGTTTTTGACGGGATAGTTTTTCCTCTTTCGGATTTAATCCCGCATGGGCAGCTATAAAGTCATCCCCCTCATAATAGTACTCCAGTTTATCGAAAAACACCCTGTGGCTACGGGGTAAAGTAAAACTTCCACAGTTCTTCTCGTAACTTTTTATTGTGGCAATTCCGCCATTATTTAAAAATCCGCCGACTTCATCGTCTCCTTCAAAATATTTAAGCATATTGTCTTCGTGGTTTCCTTTAAGAAAAACAACCCTGTACTTCTTTGAAAGGGCAATAACATATTCAATTACTTCAAAGGATTGTTTTCCCCTGTCAATATAATCACCCAGGAAAATCAAGGTATCATCATGGGTTATCAGGTTTACAATTTTTCTAAACAAATTTACAAGCTCATTTAAATAACCGTGTATATCTCCAATTATATAATACATAATTATCTTTTATTCTCTAAATCACCGTAAAGTTTTAATATTATTTTTCTACCATTATTCAAATTATCGGCATTTAGGACACCAAATATCAAATCTTTATATAGAGATATAAACACAAAGTTGTTATCGTTATTTTTTTTATATGCCCATTTCCTTTGGGAAAATTCACTAATAACATATTGTTTTCTCTCCGAATTAATCTGGGCATTATACTTTTTAATAGCCTCAAAGGAGGAGGATTTTTTACTGAAAAATATATGTTTCGTTTTGCCCAGTATTTTCTTCTCCCGTACAAATATACCCCTTATGTTTGGAATTTTTTCAATCCCCTCCCTGTAAAATATCAAATTTCCCTTTTTCTTATTTTCGGAAAAAGTCTTTATGTATAGCGGATAATCATTTTTTGAAACATATCCATTTAAATTACCCGTAATAAAATTCATGAAAAAATTTACATCTTCCTTAACAATTTCAACAGTATTTTTACTTTTTACTTTAATATAATACTCCCCCCTGATACAGTAAAGGCCTCTTTTAGTCCAATGGCAATTTTCCTGAACCTCAACAATCCTGTCAAAAGAACCCTTATCTGAGAAATACATTAACAGGGCCCTGAAGGGGTTCTCAAACCTCATAACTTCCACCCTTAATCTATTTTTCTTTTCTGATAATGGCGTATATTCCCTTTTAACAATGTCCCTCATGCCTGAACGTTTCAGCTTACCAGTCCCCTTACGTACTTTGGAAAACTTAATCTTCCAGCCGGGAACATCCGTTTCTCTTGGTAAAAAAACCTCCAGCTGCACATCTTCTCTTGTGAAAATGAAGCATGATGAAAGAAGCAGCACCATTACTATTGTATAACTAATATTTTTCATATTTATTCTACTTCTGTACCTTAATAACAGGCAAAGTTTTTTTTCAACTTAAAAATATCATGGGGATATTAAAAACTACAAAAGCTCTTCAACAAAATGGCAGGAAGCAAGATGGTCCATATCTTCCTCCGTGGAATAGTTAATTAATGGGGGGACCTCCTTACTGCATTTTTCCTTAGCATGGGGGCATCTTGTATGAAAAGTACAGCCTGAAGGAGGATTTACCGGCGAAGGTACATCTCCCTCAAGGACAACCCTCTTTTCCTTGCGTGCCGGATTGGGGCGGGGTATTGAAGAAATGAGGGCCTTTGTATAGGGATGGAGGGGGTTTTCATAAATTGAATTTGATTCGGCAAATTCAACAATTTTCCCCAGGTACATTACGGCAATACGGTCTGAAATGTGTTTAACAACGGTCAGGTCGTGGGAAATAAATACATAGGTCAGGTCCATTTCCATTTGCAAATCTATGAGGAGGTTTAATACCTGAGACTGGATAGATACGTCCAGGGCAGATACCGGTTCATCGCATATAATAAGTTTTGGATTAAGGGCAATTGCCCTGGCCACTCCAATCCTCTGGCGCTGCCCTCCCGAAAACTCATGGGGGAAGCGGTTAATTGAGTCCTCCGGCATCCCCACGCGGCTGAGGAGCCTTTTCACCTTTTTCTTTCTTTCCGCAGGTGTTCCAATCTTATGTATTACAAAGGGCTCTTCAACTATATAACCAACTGTGTGCCTGGCATTCAATGACTCAAAGGGGTCCTGGAAAATTATCTGCATATCCCGCCTGAGGTTTCTCAGGTCCCTTCGCTTAAGTTCCCCAAGGTTTTTCCCGTCAAAAACAACATCCCCCGAAGTGGGACTATAAAGCCTCAATATTGCCCTGGCCACTGTTGTCTTTCCGCAGCCCGACTCACCAACGAGGCCCACTGTTTCACCGGGTTTAACAGAAAAGGATACACCGTCAACGGCATAAACAGTATCTACCTGCCTGCGGAAAACACCCCCTTTTATGGGAAAGTGCATCTTCAAGTTATCTACTTTCAATAGTTCATTTTTCATATTGAATAATGGTTAATTTTCCCTGCACTCATTTTAATCAGTTCAAAGTTGAACGTTCAAGGTTCAACGCGAAAGATTTAACTTTTCTTAACCTGGCATTTTAAACTTTGGACTTTAAACTTATTTATCATACTTATGGCAACTTGCATAGTGACCGTCAGAAATCAATAACTCACCGGGATTTACTTCCATGCACCTGTCAAATACATCTGAACACCTGTTCTGAAACCTGCAGCCCGAAGGATAATGGGCAATACCGGGAACAAGCCCCTCTATTGTATCAAGCTCGGACTTCTTCCTGTTTTCAAGCCTTGGAATTGATGACAGCAAACCCCTGGTATATGGATGGGCAGGCTCATTGAAAATTCCATCCACCGATGCCCTTTCGGCGATTTTGCCCGCGTACATAACCAGGACTTCATCGCAGACCTGTGCAATAACACCGAGGTCATGGGTGATAAAAATTATGGACATACCCGTTTCCCTCTGCAGATCATTTATTAAATCAAGTATCTGTGCCTGTATTGTAACATCAAGGGCCGTAGTTGGCTCATCTGCTATTAGTATCTCCGGTTTGCAGCTCAATGCGATTGCAATCATCACCCTCTGCCTCATCCCCCCG
>JBHPHB010000020.1:0-26546 GCA_042569985.1 Spirochaetota bacterium
TGAGGCTTGCTTGATTTTTGACAGACAGATATTATGCTGGGGAGAGGAAAAACAAAATAAACTTCACAATGCCTCAATCTTTATTGCCGGAGCTGGCGGGCTTGGATGCCTCATGTCTGAAATCATGGTTCGTTCCGGTGTGGGCAATATTTATCTCTGTGATACGGGAAGTGTAGCAGAAACCGACCTTAACAGGCAAATTTTCTATACTATTGATGACATTGGCAAGAAAAAAATTGATGTGGCAGAGAAGCGGTTAACCAGTATCCACGGGCTTACAAAAATTAAAGTAATAGACAAAGATATAAGAGACAAAAACTTTACTCTTCCAAATGGAATTTCCGGGATTGGCGACTGTCTCGATAATTTTGAAAGCAGGTTTTCCCTGTGGGATAAATTAGAACCTGGCTGTTTTTATATACATGCCGGTGTTGAAGATTTTTTCGGGCAGGTCATATCTCTTATAAAGGGAAAATCCCCTGCACTTCCAAAAATATTTGCAAATTATAACAAAACCGAGCGAACTATTCCAGTTAATGGAGGTAATGTATCTGTTGTTTCATCAATTGCATCAACAGAGGTTATAAATAATATATTCCGGGAGCCCAAGCTCTTAAACAGGCTTTTGATAATTGACCTTTCCGATTATACTTTCAGTAAGGTTGATATTAGAGATTAGCCCCCTAAATCGCCCTCTCCTGTACCTCGTTTTTATGATGACTAATTAAGATTCTTGACGGAACGCAGGAATGAGGTTTTTCTGTTCTTAATATTTAAGAGCAGGAGGAGGCTGAGAGCCTGTCTGGGATATCAGTAATAAAAAATTACCAAAAGCCCGATACTTCGTTTAGTTCAGCCTCCTTCCTGGCCAAAAGAATGGGACTGGAATTTAATTCCAGAAGCCCGAATAGACGAGTGGACCATTACTTCAACCCGTCAAGGTATTCTTAAGTAAATCATATTAAAGGGAGGATTTTTTGTCAATGTTTTATGGAATAGATCTTCATACAGAAAGTTTTAAAGAAGCGATTTTATCAGAATCATCAGATAAAATTAAGATTAAAACAGTTAGTTTGAAAACAAACGCCTTTAGTGAATTTTTAAATAATCTTACAAAAGAAGATTATATTGCCGTTGAAGCTTCAACAAATACTTTTTGGTTTGTAGAGCAAGTAAAAGATAGAGTAAAAAGAGTGCATGTAATAGATCCATTTAAATTTTCTGTTATTGCGAACTCAAGGAACAAAACAGATAAAATTGATGCAAGAAAAATTGTAAAAAAACTTAAATATTATGAGTTATATGATAAGTCGACTGATGAATTTCCGACAATCTATATTCCTGAAAAAGAGATTTCAGAACTTAGAAGTATGTTTGTTACCTATAATATTATTAAGAAGGAAGTCTGTATGACCAAGAATAGAATTCGTTCTCTTTTTCGTCAAAATGGTATATTTAATTTTTCAGGGAAAAATTTGTCATATAAAAATGTCCAGGAAGAGATTTTAGGTCTGAGAGGTAGCGTGTCTCTATTATCGCAAATACGGATTTTAATATCAGTCTTACAGTCATTAGAAGAAGAGAAGAAAAATATTAAAGAGGAAATACTTAGAAAAGGTAAAATATTTTACAAAGAAATACAGTTGATGACCAGCATTCGTGGTATTAGTCCCTTTCTTGCTATTGCAATAATGTCAGATATAGCAGATATCAATAGATTTCCAAATGCTAAAAAGTTATGTTCATATTTAAGAACAGCACCATCAATTAATGCATCTGGAAATAAAGCACATGTTGGCAAAGTAAATAAACAATCAAGAACATTAACCGCCAGTTTAATGACAGAAAGCATAAAACATTTTGTTGATTCCAGTGGAAGAATGAATAGATTCTATTTACAAAAAAGAAAAGGGAAAAGCGCAGGAAAAGTTAGGGTCGCGGTTATGAGAAAAATAATTGTTATTATATATAATATGCTTAAAAGAAAACAATTATATTATTATACTGATGTTAAAAACCATGCTGCTAAATTGAAAACATATGAATCAATTATAGCTGCATGATTTTTATAATAAAATAGTTGACTGTCATCATAGACGACAGGCTCGGCAACCAGGAGAGGGGGGATGAGGTCAAATTAAAAATTTGATGTAAATATTCCAAAAAAGGCACCCTGCGCCTCCGCCGAAACAGACAAACCAAATTTTTTAAATATCATATGTTCATTAAGAGAGTGTTTATAAATCATGTGGTCCTGCATGGGCTTGTAATCAAAATTATCGTTCATATCTTTTTTAACTAGAACTGTCTCGTATGCCTGCCAGGCAAACTGCCTCAATTTGTTTATTTTATCAAAGTCAAAACCGTCAGAACCAGCCATCCATACTTCACCCCAGAAATCGGGCATTGAGGGATTGGCCTTAGTGTCATATTTAATTCCCTCAGCATCTGCCAACTGGCTCAATTTTTCATAAACAAGCTTCCTCTTCTCTTCACTTGCCTGGGGAAAATGAACTGCCACACGGGTTATCATGTCGCCCTTTTCGCCTGTTTGGATGTTTACATTAGTAACTGCAGCATCCAGAAAAAGGAAAGGAAATCCAGTTTTAAAAATACTCATTGAACCGACCAGCCTGATGAAAACCCCTGATGCCTTATTCTCTGTGTTTTTATATACATCCTTCAGTTTAATTTTCTGGCTTGCACTTTCATATTTAATAATTATGTTAGTTGATGTTGTTTTCTCCAGCCTTCCCTGGACAATAAATTCACCGTTTTTCTTAAGGCCCCTTATTTTGGGGAGGTCAAGTTTAAATTCTTTATTAAATCTACCAGATGACGGTTTAACAAAATTTTCTAAAAACTTTTTTTCGCTCATGTTTTGTTCTCCATTATTTTTATAATAATGTTAAATTTTATTTTACCGCATAAATAAATCAATTACTTTAATGTTTGATTGGATAAAGTTTTCAGGACTCACTTTTAACGGCCCCCTATGTCCCCACCCCAGGAGTACTTCTTCACTTCGTTAAGGGCGCCGGAGGGGGACTTAAAATTTCAGTAAAAAAAGTTATGAATTCAAATGACATTTAATATTATCAGGAAGAGTTAAATCCAACTTATTTTTACCTGTAAAATCAATTATATATTTTGCCAATCATTTTTTACAATACATAAATATGTTCATGTTTGTTATTCTATAGCTTGTAAAACAATTAATGTCTTAAGCCCCCCCTCCGGGAGGTTGGGGGGCCATTACTAGAAATATTAATATCTGATAATTCAAGTGAATTATTATTTAAACTCCCTCCGGGGTGTATGGAGGGCTTAACAATTAATGCATATTATTGGTATTATATCAAAGGGTAATATCTAAAACGACCGTGGTTTTTTCTCTTTCCGGTTCGGGAATAATTCTGCAACGATATTTAATTCCTTCTTTTTTACAGTAATCCTCAAGATATGAGTTATATAAAAGTCCAAGACCGGCACCATCACTGCCCATTTCCTCAGAACCGTAAAAATCGGCTAACGATATGCCGTCTACATTGACACTCATCTTTTTCTTAATCTGAGTGCTTTCAATTTCATTAATAAATCCATAATTTGAAACACTGACCTGGACCTGGTAAAGCCGCCCCAAAGAAGTTGTTTCCGGGTGCATGTACCATACAAGGTCTATCAATTCATTATCTTCCCCGGCCATTTGAGAAATCTTTACGCGGTTTTCACGCTTTGCAATATACTTGTCCTCTTTGCCTGACTGTGTCAATTGGTTTTTAATTACAATTCTTCTGAAGTGGGCCCTCTCAGCATTTTGCACAAGCTCCATAAGCAAATTGCTCAGGTGGGTGGCAATCTGAGTCCTCATTAAATAGTCAGCTACCATCCTGGCAAATTCACTGAGCATTTCATCCTTAAGCCCTGTCTTGCACACTATATGGTAAAGATACCAGATCCTGTTATCTATCCAGGCAATAAACTTGTCTAAGCTCTGCGTCTGAGTTTTCTTATCCTCATTAGACAACCCCACGTTACTCTCAATCCTGTAGATTACTTCATTGTAAACCTCGCTCATCATACCATCAAACAGCGGTTTATTTTTTTGCATCATCTCCTGGAGGCGGATCTTATTAATACTTTCAAGTTTAACGATTGAATTCTTGGGGTTCTTCCTGTTGAAATCCTTTACCGTCCTTGAATTGAAGAGCATATCTGATAATGCAGGGGTAAGTTTCTTATATAGTATTGCATAAATGATTAGGTTGTTAGTGCTGATAATCTCAAAACGTTTATTTAAAAGTTCCGGTGATGTAACATATAACTCTTCGATAAAAGAGTTCATTACAAATTTCTGCAATGTCTGTGCATGAAAATTGCTGGACCTGATTCCCTCTTTAACTATCCCCCGGTGATTATTTATCTTGGCGATTTTGATCTTTGACCCTTCCAACCGCGAAAGGCCGCGGTGAGTGAGTATAATATCACCGGGTAAATCAACATATGCATCATTTCTTTTAGGGTGTTTCATATATTAATTATCTAATATAAAATTCAATTAATGAAGACTTTTTTATTAGAATTCAATAAATTTACTTTTAATATAAAAAGATAATAATGCAAGAAATATTAGTAAAAGTTGGATTTTTTTATCCATGTATATGGGCTCTTTTACAATATTTCTATGGGCAATTAATACGGGTTTTTTAAGTTTTATCTTATTTAAAAGAGATTTAAAGTTGTTGTTTTTCGATATAATAAAACTCCCTCCGCCTGAATTTGAAAATTCTTTAAGAAACTTATAACCCAATGGCACCAGTGCATGTTCATTCCAGTCTCTTTCAACAAAGTTTATGAGATTATATTTATCAACCAGTACGCCTTTATTTTCAACCCTTACGCTCAAGAGGGGGCTGTCAGTTTTTTGGATTGCATAGGAATCGCCAATCTTTATTGATGCCTCTTTCTGCAAAGTACCGTCAATGTTTCTGAAAAACAGTGTTGCAGAAAGACCTTTATAATTACCTGGCTTATATTTTTTATCAAATCGGATTACCCTTCCATAGACTTTTACCGGGTACATTGAAATACCCCGGATATACTTTATCATAGACCTGAGGGCTGTCTTATTGCTAATCCCCGCATTGTATGATAGCCTCCAGAAGGAATCTGTCAGTATTGAAAGTACCCTGCCCTTTCCCATGTGCCCGCCTATTATAAGCGGTCTGCCGCCTGTGGTTCTGAAAAATACATTACCCCATTTTTTAACCTTAACATCGTTAAGGCCTTTAAAAACAGTACCCTTTGTATTGTAAATTTGATTAAGAGATGTGAGCCTGCATATTTTTTCCGGGGCCATTTTGTATGTATTATTGATCCAGTTTTTTTCCTTAAGTACCTGAAAAGGCAGAATAGAGCTGAAGTTATTTTGGAGAAAACCTTTTCTTAGAAAAGATTCGGGTCCACCCATTAATATGAGCCCGCCGCCGCTCTTAACAAATCCCGCAATATTATTAATATATAGCGGTGATAAAAATTTCTTTAAATGAAAATCATTGATAATAATCAGATCAAAATTATCCAGTTCTTTTCTAAACAGCTGGTCCGTTGGAAAAGGGATAAGGCTGAGAGAGCTTTCTCCGGGTATATTGAGCTGGTATGGATTTCTAAGTATATAAAAAGATATCATATCAACACCCGGTATATTCTGAAGACCCCTTCTTATGAAAGAGGTATCCACACTGGGATGGCCGCTGATATGGAGAACCCTTATACCTTTCATAATCCCTTCAACAACTGCATAATCCCGGTTATTTGATTTTACTTTTTCCCGTGAATCCACTGCAACAAAAGTTTCAAGAAGATGCAAACCCGTTCCTTTTACAATGAGGTCAAAGCTCCCTTCGCCATAACCCTTATTTAATCTGACATAGACCGTGCCAATATTCTTACCGTTTAAACGCAACTCAACCGGAACCCCGTCAAGGCCCGTTCCGGTCACGTTTACGGAAAATTGAATTTTTTCCTTTTTATATTTAGGTATAAACCGGGGGGCCTTATTTATGGATACTGATTTATCAAAACCTTCAGATCCTTTACCCTTCCTCAGGTATATAACATTATGGGGTAAATTTTTACTAACAGAGATTCCCCCGTTAAGTTTGTCCAACTTAACCGACTCATTGCCATCGGTTATAATAATAAAACATGCAACCTCGTTATTATTATACTTCTCCTTTATGTAACTTAATATTCCCTTGAGGGAATCAATCATTGCGGTTGAATCGGCATGCTCAGGACCCTTTATGCGGCTGGAAAATGGAATAATCTCCACATTATAGTTTTTGAATATTTCATCGGACATATTTTTAAACATATCCATTCCAAGGCCTGTACTATCGGACACATCAACGGCAATTATTACTGTTCGCCTTACAGCTGCGGGCTGATCAATTTTAATCTTATATTCAAAACCAAAAAGAAGCAGCATAGAAATTATCAATAAGGCATTTATACCAAAAACCAACCTTGCCCACTCTTTTGTCCATTTCAATGTGAGAATATATATTGAAAAAACTAATGATAATATTGCAAGAATATGGAATATCACTTGAAAAGTTCTCTCCTCTTTATTCTTTTCAGTATTTGCCTTGTATGGATCTGATCTTTCTTGTAATTACCGCTCAACATGTAGAGGACAATATTCACCGAAGCCCGTATTGCCATTTCATCTTTCCTGAGAATTCTTTTCTTTAAATTGCTTCTTGAAATAATAATTGCATCTCTTTTTGTTGATTTTGATATTTTCATCCCCGAAAGGTCCTGTGGAGATAATAAATAAAAGGAGCGGTAAACAGGGTGGTCCCGTGAAAGACTCTTGATTGATTTTGAACCCTTTGAAATTCTGTATGCTGCCCTGACAATTGAATTCACATAAGAAAGGTCCCCGGGTTTCCCGCAGGTATCAAAAAATATTACCCCCCCCCTGTTAATAAAATTAACAAGTGCCCTTTTAAATCGACCGCTATTGAAATAACTGCTGCATCCGGTAACCCATAAAAAGGGGTACTCAGGCAATTTTCCTCTCATAAATTGAGTAATTGACAGCCTGCTGTGAAAATTTGGCGCAACCCTAATTGATGTAATTTTCTTGAGTTCGTTTTTGATAATAAAAAACATGGCCCTGTTTGATTTAGAAATACCGGTACCCGGGCCAAGCGTAATAAACTTAAAATCCTCGGCATGTAAACCATTACAGCATAAGAAAATAACAACGATTATGAAAAGTCCCTTCTTCTTCAATGCCCTGAAGGAAAAATATAACAGTTCTAAAATTAATATTATACATGCAATCTTTAAAAGCAGGGCCATAGATATTTTACTCTGTACTGCGGATTCACTTTTAATATTAGTCCTGCTCAATTTATCATTGGACATTGACAGGTTAGCTAAAAAGTTATCGATAATCTCAATAAAATACCCCGATATGCCCATATCCCCCCAGAAGTTGGCCAGGCCGGTACTGAAAATTAGCAGCCTCCTGGTCTTCTCCTTAACTGATACTGCAATGGTACTGCCGTCCTCAAGCTCTGCATATGTTGTTACTTTTGAATCATCTTTAATCATAATATTGAAAAATGCGTCTACAAAAAGCTCAGTATTTTTTATCTTAAGGTTTTTCAGTTTTAAATCTGAAATCTGAAAAATATCAACCCATTCGCCAAAAACAGAAACATCCTGTTTTGCCGAAAGTATAATAATTGCATCGCCCTTTATGGAGTTGAGTATCTTATCGGTGGGGTTATAAATTACCGGTATTTTACTGTTTGTCGGGGGATAATTTCTGATGAAAGATTCCAAAAAGTATAAATCCTCGTCAAATTTATCCAATGCCTTTTCGGGATATATGAGCTTCAATTTATGTGAACCCCTATCTGAGATGACTTTCCTGTTATCACCGGACTTATGAATAAGTACATCCCTGCGGGGATTTTCAAAATCAACGGGATCAATAATCATTATTGCAATTAGAATTGCAAAGGACAACCTTAATATCAAGAGGATAATATCTTTAAGACTCCTCACCCTGAATAAATTTGAGGTAAAATTTCTTAAAATATAATATGATCCGAGCTTAACATTGACTCCCCTGGACGTGCGGGTGTATAATGTAAACAGGACAAGGGGTATTGATATTAACGAAAGTATTATATATAGTACATTCATGATACTGCCTTAATAAAAGCATTGAGTGGATCTTCGGTGCTCATGGCTTTTCCTATCCTGATACCGTAGGACTTGCACTGCTTTGAAATTTCTGAAAAATGTTTTTTATAGAGGTCAATATATTCTGCCTTTATGTCTTTGCTCTCTGCCAGGAGTTTTTTATTTGATTCGGGATCAATAAATTCATATCTCCCTGAAAAGTTAAAAGACCTTTCATTTTTGTCCTGGATAATGAGGACAAACATATTTTCCGCATCATGTGCCAGCCTGGAAATATAGTCCCGCGATTTTTCCGGTTGAATAAAAAAATCACTGAGTACAAAGAGGTTTGAGGCGGCAATGCTTCCCTGCCAGAAAGATTCATCAACCCCGGGAGGCTGAAATTCAATATGGACTAGCGTATCAATCAAAACCTGTTCGTTGTCCACACGGATCTTTTCACCTTCCCATAAGATAAAAATCCTGTCCCTGCTCCTGAGTGCAAATTTTCCAATAATATAAGCTAATGTAAGGGCACCAATAAATTTTGATGTGCCACTGTCGGTATAAGTTGTTTTCATAGATCCGGAACCGTCGATAGCAATTAAAAAATCTGTTTGCCGAAAACCCTCCCTTATCTTAATAAATACCTTTTCGGTCCTGGCCGACAATTTCCAGTCAATATCCTTAACGGGATCTCCCGGGCGGTAATACCTGTAATCCAGGATAACCGGACTGTGGCCCGGTTTCGGTGACACCCATTCGCCCATGGTCTTGCCTGTTCCCACAACAGAGAGCACTGCCCTGCCTATACGGGAATCAAGCTTAAAGGCTGATATATTACTGAGAAGTTGTGATTTTTGATATAAGCTCATCTAAATCCTTACCTGATCTGCTGAAAATTGCAGAGGGGATAATCCTGTGCCGCATTACACTGGGAAAAACAGCAAGTATATCCCTTTCAGTTACGACACCGTCACCGTAGAGAAGTGAATAGGAACGGCCTGCATGTATTAAATGATATGCCGCCCTTGGGCCTGCACCCCATTCTAAAAATTCACGCACCTCTTCAGAAGATGTTTCATCATCGGGCCTTGTCTTTCTTACCCATGACAGTGCCCTGGACATAACAGATTCCGGTACAGGCACCTCGTCGACAAGAGCCTGGTATTTCACAAGGTCCTCTTTGGAAATAACTTCCTTCACCTCAGGCAGCATGCTGCTGTAGTCCTTTGAAGATATTAAAATTTCCTCATCAAAATCTGGATAGGTTACAACAATTTCCATTATGAACCTGTCCAACTGGGCCTCGGGAAGGGGATAAACGCCTTCATAATCGATGGGATTTCTTGTTGCAAAAACAATAAAGGGCCTGTCCAGTTCATATACTTCCCCGCCAAGTGTAACACTTTTTTCCTGCATTGCCTCAAGGAGGGCACTCTGGGTCCTGGGTGTGGCCCTGTTGATCTCATCTGCAAGGAGTACATTGGTAAATACGGGACCTTTAATATACCTGAAGTCCTTTTTGCCCGTATCAGGGTCTATATCTAAGATTTCAACACCCACTATATCCCCGGGAAGGAGGTCCGGTGTAAACTGGATCCTTGAACTTTCCATTCCCAGGACATTGGCAATTGCCTTAACGGCAAGTGTTTTAGCAAGTCCCGGAGCACCTGTAATAAGTGAATGGCCGCAGGCAAGAATTGATGTATTTATCAATTTTATAACATCTTCCTGGCCCACAATGACCTTTCCCACTTCTTTCGTAGCTGATGTAAAATCGCTTTTCATTTTTTCCAATATTTCCTGCATTTATTCCTCCAATTACTTCAATTTACTTATGATTAAAACACACAAACCTGTCACTGAGGCACAGAGAGTTTTTTCAATTACTAAAATATAAAATAGATCTGAAATTTCCTGATTTCATTCAAAATTATTCTTCACTCTTCTCTGTGTCTCTGTGGCAATCTTTACTATTGCAAAAGGTCACGCCAGAAGGCCTCTTTTTTCTTAGAGCTCTTGCTGCGTTTTTTGCTTATCTCAATTATTTTTTTCTTAAATTCGATGGGAACAGTATAAACAGCTTCTTTAGGTATAAAAACAAACCTGCTGTAAAGCCCCTGGCTCATAATATCCTGAAGATCCCCCTTTGCAATCTTTTTTAATATCTCCTTTTGTTTTGCAGCTTGCTTTTTAAAATTCTCAAGATTATCTATTACCTGTTTCTGAAATTTTGAAGATACACTATTCCTTGACTTCATCAGGTTTCTAAGTGCCTGTTGGCCATTATTTTTTGCCATGCGCGAGTAAATGACCAGCGAATTGAGAACAAAGGGATTCTTTGAGGCCATCCCTCTAATCTTATCGAATAGCTTCCCAAGATTATTATTTATACCCTTTTGATTGCCCCCGGCCTTTTTATTTTTCCCCTTTAGAGTTATAGCCCTATTGCCCTTCTGGTTCTTAATTATTCTATCTGTCATTAAAGTGAGGTCGTCCATTTGCTTACTGCAAGTATTGGAAATTCGGGCAAGTTCCTTTTTATATCTATCCATTTCCTCCGTTAATCTTTTCCTGATCTTCTGAAGAAGTAACGAAGAAAGCACCTTTGCCTCCGCCCTCTTCCCCTCTTTCAAAAGTCTTTTAATTTCATTGAAATCATCCTTAAATTCCTTTTGTATTAGCTCTGCAATGGGCGATGCCTTTTTGAGAAGGTTATCCATATTTTTTCTATTCATATTTGAAAATAGTTTTTTGGCCCTCTTGACTGTATAATCCCTTCGTTGAGAAACAACTATCAACTTCAGAACGGATAAATACCTTTCCAGAAATAATATATATTCTTCAACAGAGGATTTTACCCTTTCCTTATCCCATCCTGACAGTTCACTGACTATACGGCCGGTTTCGTTAATTAAAGTACTCCTGGGCAGGATATCCTTTAATTCCTTTGTAAACAGTTTATATGCTTCTTTAACTTCACCCTTGTAACTGTCTTTCCTGGCATTGCTGTAAGACTGAATAAGCTCTTTCCCTTTTATAATTAATCTTTTTATGATATTAATGGCATTTTGATAACTGTTAAAGACATCTTTAAATATTACATATCTTACATCACTCCTGGCTACTCCCGTGGAAGAAAAAACATTTATATCCCTCACTTCAATATAATACTCAACCATCTTTGTCCCCGGGTAATAGAGGAGCTTATTAATCTTACCGCCCTCGGAAACTACAGGGTTCCATATATGCCTTGAAGAATAGTTCTTCTTAGGCTTCCTGGGAAAACGTGCAATCAGTTCCTTATGGTATTCACCACCGTCTTCGGAATTTCTGTGATGCAGCGTAATCTCCAGCAAACCATAGTCATCCTTTGCCGTAAATAAAATGCCAAAGGGATTGCCGTATACAAGGTTATGTTTTTTTCCCGGGGATTTAATCTCTATAACGGGGGGATTATCGGGAATTGTATCGATTCTAAAAATTCTGCTTTTTCTCACAAGCTCCTTTTTGCCCTTTATCATTGTGAATTCCATTGCGAAAGCTCCCCTGTTGGGAGCCAAAAAAGTTGCCCTGAAAGTTTCACCATTTTTTATATCAACAGGAAAATACTCTACCCCTCTTTTGGTTGATAATATGAGCCTGCCGCTGTTTATAAAATTAAGTTCACCTTCAATTTTTATCCTGGACCCCTTCATTACCTTTATCCTGCTGTATTTTACGAGATTAGTAATTATCTTCGTTTTAGATTCAATATATGCCGGTGGTATTATATGGGCATTAAGCTTTTTAAATCTTATGGGTTCTTCAACTGAAATCAATTCAACTGGCAAACCCGACCTCAGAGCGGCAATTACATCGGATACAAAGTTAAGTCTCAAAATGGTTAATAGTGATGCAATAATTATCAGTAGTGATATTAGGACTATCCTTGAAAAATTAGGGAAAAGTTTTTTTACGAGCCGGTCTTCCGGTTTAATTTTACTCACAATTTTTTCAATATACTGCTGAGAAAGAAAGGATGAGAAACTATCATCTTCATGAGGATCTCTTTGGGGGAATCTTTTATTCTTTTCAAGCTCAATGGAAGAAACAATATCCTCTGATGTATATGGGGGAACAACTATGGCATTAAAAAACCTCTCGCCGTAAAGAGGGTATTGGTATAATAAAATTACAAGTGGTATTATCACTGATAAAATTAAAAAAATCAATAACGGCGTTACGGCAATTAGACCGGTTGAAATTATAATTTTCGGGACAGTGAGAAAAGCTACATAAAAGATGAGTAATGCGGTTATCCCAATGAGAAATGAACCGGATAAAATTATATTGAACCTTTGTGTTATATGACTTTTGATAGTTTTTAATGCGTTCATGGTCTTTTTAATGAAACTAAATCGGCAAGTACAATTGTCAACTATATATAAAGTTATTCATTTAAATATTTATTATTTTCCAGATAAAAAGGGCCATTGACTTGACAATTGCATTAATTTATTATATATCATATTTATACTGTTTTTCAGCAAAAAAAAATATCATGGAAAAACAATCACGCAGACAGTTCATTAAATCATTACTGAGTACTGCAATGGCCGCCATGGGTTTTATGGCAATACCCGCCTTCATTAAATGCAGAAATAATAAATTTCCATTTCCGGTAACTTCAAAGTCAAGGAACACCAAAGCCAGGTTGTATAAAGGTCAAATCCAGGTTGATCCGGACTTTGAACCGGCATACCTTAAATTACATAAAAAAGGCCTCTTGAAAAAACGAGGTAAAAAGCTCATGGGTATATTGAATAAATGCAAGTTATGTCCAAGAGAGTGCGGTGTTAACCGACTGAAGAGGCAAACCGGTTTTTGCAGGGCGCCGGGAAAAATTATGATATCCGCATTTAACCCCCATTACGGTGAAGAAAAACCGCTTGTCGGTAATGGAGGCTCAGGTACTATATTCATGACCCACTGCGGTTTAAGATGTGCCTATTGTATTAATTGGGAGGTAAACCATAAAGGGATAGGGCAAGAGAAAACCATAGGGGATATGGCAGATATGATGTTAAAGCTTCAGAAGATGGGCTGCCATAATATTAATATTGTCACTCCCACACATTATTCAGCCCAGGCAGTACTGGCACTTGACAAAGCAGCTGCAAAGGGACTGCGCCTTCCACTGGTATATAATACCCATGGATGGGAGAGGATGGAAATACTGAAACTTCTTGAAGGTATTGTTGATGTCTATCTTCCCGACTTTAAATATTTCCATGGAAATATGTCTTCAAAGTATTCATCCAATGCAAAGACCTATCCGGAGATAACTAAAGCTGCCCTTTCTGAAATGAACAGGCAGGTTGGTACGGCAAAACCGGCCGGGGACGGCCTTATATACAGGGGATTGATGATTCGCCACCTGGTGCTGCCTAATAATGTGGGAGGATCAATCAAGGTAATTGAATGGATAGCAGAGAATCTCCCTAAAAACACCTATGTTAATATAATGTCGCAGTACAGGCCCGTTTACAGGGCTCATGAATTTCCAAAAATATCAAGAAGAATAAATAGAAAAGAATATGTTGAAGTAGTAAAAAGCGCAAGAAAACTTGGATTGACCAACCTGGATATTCAGGGGTTTTATTTTTTTTAATCCCCCATTAATTCTGATAAGTCCTTAAAAGCTTCGTCCTTCTGGGATACCTTTGTTTTCTTGATACTTTTTCTAAGAACATTTTCCCACTGTTCCCTGGGTAAATCACCCTTCATCTCCTCAAGAAGTTCCAGGATGCCCATATCATTTTGAGTATTATATATTTTTTCGTCATCATATCGAAGAAGTGAAAAAAGGTCCTTTATATAAGAGCCAATAACCTTAGATGTTCCGCCGGTACGGCCTTTCCTTTCCAGTATTTCAGATTTTTTTGCAGACTTTTTTAATTCTCTCTGATGTCTTTCGTAATCAGTTCTTTTCATGACCAAATCCCTCTTTAATAATTGTTTTACCAAGAATTAAAATAGCTAAATATTTGCAACTTATTTTTAAAGTAAAAATACAATTACTTAAATTCATGTTCCCGTTAAACATGTATCTTTCTTATTTGCCCCCCTAAATCTACCCCTGGAGTACTTCTTCGCTTCGCTCAGGGCGCCCCAAAGGGGGACTTTAAACCAAAAATAACCGTATCTTATTCTTTTAAGCCCCCTCCGTGGGGGGTGGGGGCTATGTAAATAATAAATATATTATTATACTGGGGGATCCTTATTTATTATACCTAAGAATATACCTTAACATCTGCCTTGCCCTTCTGCTTGACGGATCACTTTTTAAAGCGGATTGAGCATATTTCTTTGCCTTTTCCCTATTCTTATGCTTAAAATACAATTCGGAAAGTGCAATATTTGCTTCCACATGTGCGGGATTTAATTCCAGCACCCTCAAAAAGTAATCCCTTGCTTTTCTATCCATGGATTTCTTTGTTCTATAATGAAACATGCCCAAAAAAAAGTTCGACTCAATGGAATGCTTATTGATATTCAGGGCTTCGCTGGAATATTTAATCCCCTCTTTACGAAATCTTATCCGCATGGAGGATGGAAGATATGAATAATAGCATTCCCTGTAACATATTTCAGTCAATCCTATTAGCAGGTTGTATTTATCCTCATTATCATATAACCTGTTCAGATTTTCATATGATTTTACAAAATACTTGTAGGCAAATTTATATAAGCCCTGCTTATAATATATCATACCCAATGCAAGGTTAGCGTCTGGATTTCTTTTATCAAGCTTAATGGCCTTCTTGTATTCCTTAATACCCCTTCCCTGTTCACCGGTTTCAATAAAATAATCACCACGTGATTTATGAATATATGCATATCTTGAAAATTCATCTTCAACTTTTTGAACAACCCTATCTCCCAGGGATGCAAGTGTAAACTGACCAAAACCCACTATCAGGTATCCAAGAGACTTACTCTTAAAAATCAACTGAACTTTCATGCGTGATACAATGAGATTCTTTTTATTTACCACAAAAAGAGTATCACCTTCTTTGATACCATCGCTATTATAAAGCCTAACCGTTGCCTTGCTTTTCATCTGTATTTGGCCGGAAAGATCATTCTTATCCAGATTCTGCCTAGCAGAAATGGAAATGATCTTCCCCTTAACAACGGCCTTCCATCCCCTGAAATCGGCCTGGGAATAAAACACCTTTGTATAGTATTTCTCCTTCTGTAAAATCATGTTTGGGAATAGGCTCCCGGACCAAAAAACAATTATTAATATTATTATGTTAATAGCAAAGTATCTCATTTTCCAATCAACCTCAAAGGATTTAGTGGTGTTAAATATTTTCTAATTTCGAAATGGAGATGGGCGCCTGTGACGGCACCGCTATTTCCAGAATGGGCTATTACCTGTCCCCTCTTAACCCATTTCTTATGCTTCACAAGGTTCTTATTGTTATGAGCATACACTGTAATATATCCGCCTTTATGCCTCAGTACAATCATCCTGCCATAGGGGCCTTTCCAGCCGGAAAAAATTACCCTTCCTGCAGCTGACGCTCTCACGGGCCTGTTAAGGTCTGCACTAATATCAATTCCACAGTGGAACCTTCTCTTTTTTGATCTTAAAAGAGGGTCTTTCCTGAGGCCAAAACCTGATGTTATGTTCCCCCTCAATGGCCAGATAAACCTTAATCTCTTTTTTGTAATTTTATATTGTTTTGAAATCTTTTTTTCTTTTTCCTTTTTCTTAATTAAGAAGGCAGTCCTAATTCTCTTTTTATTATTCTTAATTTTGATAATCTTTTTAATTTTTACGGCATCGGGAATAAACAGGGTCATTCCAATTCTGATTTTGCTATTGCTTAAATTATTTGCTTTGCTGATCCTTGAAATCCCCGTGTTATACTTACCGGCTATTCTACTTAAAGAGTCTCCCCTTTTTACTGAATATAATATACCCTTCCGGTTGGGAATATCAATATATTTTCCGGGCAAAAGCCTGTTGGGATTAGTTATGTTATTATACTTAATAATTACTGTATGTTTAACGTTAAACTTCCTTGCAATTATCCATAAATTATCATCCCTCATGATCTTATATCTCGTTACATGCCATCTCCTGTCCTTTTTTTTCATTTCACTGAAATCCCGAGTTTTTTTGTCTTTAATTTTAACCACTTTATTATTTATCTTAACGGGGGATATATTATCGAAGTCATTGTCATATAAGATAACACCGTCACCTTTATTACTTTCATCATCCAATGGCTCATGAGAGTCCATTTTTATACCCTGGATAATGATTGCATCTTCAAGGCTGATTTTGCCTTCATTAACACTATCCATATCTTTACCGGAAAGGACCTTGTTATAAACAAACACTAATGAAACGGCTGATATAAACAAAAGAAGAAATACAGTAATAAACTTTTTCATATTATGAAAATCGGTAAATTTCGGGCTTATCTTTATATATTATCCCCTGGAAAGGCGTGCATTTGATAAATTTATCAAATAAGGTGTCTTGAGGTTATTTTTTAAATTTCCAGTCAATCTTTTTCTTATTCAAATATTTTTCATACTCAGTAACATCCGAAAAGTAAAGATGGTAGGGAGAGTCATAGTATTCACATTCCTCATCGTCATTACCATGAGTCCTGCATATTTTCGGGCGAGTGTCATAAACCATACACTTGCCGTCCCTATCAAGCTGTTCGCAGGGCGTTTTGAATTCTACATGCCACTTCTTATCATGGTCTACAAAAACATTCATGTCCCTGTGAAAAAGGTACCACCTGATATAGTCATACTCTGTTTTTGTTCCGGGCTTATCAATTTCAATAGCTATATATTTACAGCACTTTGATCCGCATTTCTGGCATGGTGGTTTAAAATCTGAGTCACCCATCAGCATTGATTTCCTTTAAATTGTTTCTATGATTTATAACTTAATATAAGAAATGTATGATTAAATTCAGTGTAAATTTGTCTACACTTTTTCTGAGGTTACTTCACAACTCTTCAGATATATCATCAATATTAACATTATAAATCAATGCCAGTTCATTGGCAATATGGGGATACCTTTTACCGGTCAACTGGTCTACATCGTCAATATCGAGGTTTTCAAATGAATCAACCAGCCTTTTCATATCATCTGCAGAAAATGATTTAATGAGCATGGGGAAAAAGACCCTGTCCTCTTTTAAGATATGCCCCCTGAGCAGGTCAATATAATCCCTTCCGCTCTGGGCGAATTTCATGAGCATATCCGAACTGCCATGTGCAGCATCCCGGAAGGCCTTATCCATGCCCTTTACAAACCCCCTGCCCCGCTCATGCTCTTCTTTCAGGTCCTTAACAAATTCCAGTTCTTCGGGTATGCCCCGTTCTGTTACGATGTTGAAAAGCCGGTCTTCCTCTTTGCAGTGGTGAAATCTATCAGCATAGTACCTGAAAAAATTTATACTGTTTTCAGCATGAAAGAACTTTAACTTCCTCTGTGTCATAACATCAGATATCATTTCAGATAAACAGTTCAGAACAATTTCAATAATCCGGTGCTCCTGCATCATAATTTCAAATGGTGACATTCCCTCTTTCCCATAATTAATTTCAGCTTATTAGATCATTACAATTAAACCGGTATCACTTCAATGTCAATCAATTATAAACCTATGCCCGTATTTTTATACTGTCAATCTATTGAAAGGCATTTCCAGAAAATCAATAAGTGTCCTTGTTACAATATCCGGCTCCTGTGAAAATAGCTGGTGAGCGGTATCTTCAAAACATACAAGTTTTGAATTGGGAATTAATTTTGCCATAATTTCACTATTTTCGGGAGGAATAAGTATATCCTTTTTTCCATGCATTAAAAGAGTTGGAATGTTCAGCTTTTCAAGCCTGTCAGCCGAAGAAAATCTCATTATTGCTTTTAATTGACTGAAGAAGTCTTTTTGGTGTATGGGGTACTTCATCATCTTTTCTTTTTCCTTTTTGATAATCAAAGGATTGTCCCGGATAAACTCCCCGGAAAACACAAGAGAAATAGTATCTTCGGTAACTTCATCAAGGGTCATGCCTTTTTTGACTTTTGTTAATAAATCCAATACTTCCTTCGAAGGAATTATTTGTTCACCTCCACCGCAGTTTGATGAGCAAATAATCAGTTTCTCAACTCTCTCAGGATAATTCAATGCCACTTCCTGGGCAATCATGCCTCCCATAGATATTCCCAGTACAAAGGCTCTTTTAATATTAAGAGCATCCATTAATCCGATTGTGTCATGAGCAAACATTTTTATGGAATACGGGGTTCCCGATTTTTCTGTACAGCCCGCCCCCCTGTTATCAAAAATTATTGTTTTAAAGGATTTTGACAGTTCATCGATTAAATCTTCCGGCCACCAGTGCACATTGGCGGACAATCCCTGGATCATAATCAGCGGGTATTTACTCTGAGCAGGTTTCCTGGTATTATTATGAATTTCATAATAAACATTGATATCATTAACTTTTACTCCGGGCATTTTTTCTCACATAATAATTTATAATACTTCTTACAAGATGGAGTATTATTAAAAAAGTCAATACATTTTCAGGCTTTGCTTCAATACACCTTATTTTAGATTTTCACTCACGAATGCACTAAGAACCCTTACCCTAAAATCAAATAACCCCGCAATAAATACGGGGTTATAAAAATATTTTTCAAATGTTCATTCCGCCAAGTTTTGTTTTGGCGGTTAGTTCGTAAATTTTAATAATCTTTCGATAAAAGGGGCCTTATCTTTTTCAAGCCTATTGCCAAAAAGGGTTTCGGAGCTGTTTCTTTCATGGCATTAACAACTACCTCTTCTGTTACTGTCCCCCCTTCACCAACCTGTGTAACAATAGAATCAATGATTGATTTTTCAGCCTGTTTCCTGAATGGTTTAGGTGTTAGGCTTGCCACTTTTTCAAAGATTTCCTCTGTGTTACCTTCCCATACTAAATCTGCCATAAAATCTCCTTAATAAATTCTCTTTATATTTTTTATGATCAACAGTTAACATGCAAATTTATAACGTCAATATATTTTTATAGAGGTGATCAAAAAACCCCTAAAAATAATTCATAGCTATTAGTAATTATAATATTACTATTTTATATGAATAAGCAGCCTGTTGCTCAGGGGCCTGAACTTTTTTTTGCCATATACCTTTATCCACAGCCTGAAGGCAACCTTTCCACTGTTACGGAAGAGATTACGTGAGTAAGAAGCAGGCAAAGATGTAAAATCAAGCATTGAAGTTATTACGTCTCCCCTTCTCAATATCATCGTTTTTCTTGGAGGATAGGTATTGCTGGTACGATACTTCATTTCAACTGTGGTTTCTTTTGTATTTTTTGTTTTACTTATCAGCAAAAACCTGCCCTGCCACAGGAGCCTGCCAAAATTTTCATCCCACTTGATCCTGAAATTTTCCCTGCCTGTATACTTCAATGATATTTGAAACATGGGCAATCTATGCAAACTGGCATCAATTCTGTGGATTTTAGAAGAAATGCTGCATTTAATGTTTTTTGTGAACCTGTCCCATTTTGCATTATTGTCTTCCGAAAGGTCCAGTGCTGTACCACCGTTTATAAAACAGGTAAGTGTTAAAACTGTAATTAATAATTTACATTTCATAGTTAACTCCAGAGAAAACTTATAAACTTTAATTGAAACTAAAAATCCATATGATAAAATCATATAAAAAACCACCTGTCAATTGAAAATCACATCCACTGGTATAAATAATATTAACCCAATTAATTTTCATAAAAGCATTGACTTTTCTCCATAATGAATTATTAATAATAATTCATTATGGAGAAAAAAATAAGCAGTGCCTTAGGCGGCCCCGAATACGTGCCTGTTAACATGATGCCAAACGGCTTACCACTGGCCGGAACAGACAGCTCAGACTGGCCTGATGATATAAAATCAGCAATACAATAGATATTCATTTCCTGCGCTATTAACGTAATACTGCTAAAATATAACAAATAATACCAAATTTTTTAAATTTTAAATTTGACTTTTCCCAAAAAATATGTTTCTCTTTTAAACAGATTGAATTTATGGAGGATTTTAAAAAATGAAGATTTTAAGACTACTTGTATTTGCACTGGCACTGCTGGCATTAGCACCTGCAAAATCCTATGCGCTCTTTGATCTTGGTGTATACGGAGGCATCACATTTGACAATAAGGTTAATACCAGTTTGGGTGATTTGAAAGCATATGGTTCGGGCTTTGGATTTATAGGCCATTACAGAACAACATTAATTCCCATGGTCCTCAGTTTCGGCCTTGGGCCATATTATGAAAGTTTCTACTTGACCTATGATGAATATTCAACTGACTACGACTACAAAAAACAAACAGTGGGATTGGATGTTTACGCGATGCTGGAATTACCAATTTTCATCCATCCATATTTCAGGGCATCCGTGGCAATCTGGGATGATCTGAACGGCCATGAAGAGTACTTCCAATCCTTTGCCGTAGGGCCTGGTGTTGGCTTAAATATTGCAGTTATTTTTCAGATTTACCTGGAATACCTTTACAGCGCCTCATGGCATGACGATAAAAAATCAGACGGTCACACAATAAACCTTGGTGTGAGGGTGATGTTTTAACTATTGACAAATATTTTTAATCGTTAAAATACAAAAAAGCCTGCAGTACATTTAAACTGCAGGCTTTTTATATTAACAGACACATCTATGTTTTAGGATGAGATATCAATATTGCTCTCAATATTGCTCAGAGTAATTTATTATTATCTCAACTGTTTTCAAAATACATTAATTATCTCACAAGTAAAATACAATAGAATTTTGATTTTAAAACAGGATCAACATCAAATTTATGATAAATATTAGGAGGTTGATATCCTTAGCAGATGGGAAATCCTATGAATTAAAATAGAAATGATAACAATATGAAGGTAAAATTATAATATTATTTCTACAACTTAATAAATAAAATTTTTCAAGTATATAATGATTCAGGAAAAATTCTTTTCCTATACATTTCTTCATATTCAAGAAACTTATGAACCTGTTCTTTGAAAGTATTTCCGAGATTTAAAAAATATTTGTGAAATGTAATTTTTATTGGAGGTACATAAGTTTCATCAAAATAACACTTATAACTGCTATATTCATAATCTCGAGGATCATTTACATATCCTTTTCTAACAGGATTAAAACCAATATAACAAAATATATGAAAAAATAATGATTCAGGATCATTAACATATTCAATAATAGTATCTCCAAAACGTTCATTCCAAAACGGACCAGTTCTATTCATCATTTTGTTATACCTTCTCGCATACTGAGACTTAACAAACTGCATAATTCTGGAAATTGTTGCACCCCCTTCTACAGTTTGAATAAAAAAGTGAAAATGATTATCAATTATAGCAAATAAAATGAGATTAAAAATATATTTTTCCTCTGCCATTTTCATTACTCTAATTAAAAGATCTTTCATTTTTATTGGTTTCATAAGGTCTTTTTTTTCAATACAACGTGAATATACATGATATGTTAAATTTGGTTTACATATTCTTGGTGGATTTGACATATTATTTGATTTCCTAATTCTAATTTTAGTTTATATATATTAATACGAATGGGAAATTGATTTGATAAAAAAATTTTAAAAAAAAAGAAGCTCAGAGCAAAAAAATAAAAATATTGCTCAGAGTAATATTTCTAATATTAATATAAAAAGCCTGCAGTAAATATAAACTACAGGCTTTATATATTTAGCTCCTAACTATACTATCTCAGTTACATGCTTATCATTCTCCTTAAGTGCATCATTAGCAGGAAGGTACATCATATTCTTCTTTACGGTCTGTGCCAGGAATAAACGTTGCAGTCCCATGATCTTTCCACTCTGCACTGATGATGCCCTTTTATATAAATCATCAGAGGGCTTCCATTTTCCTGTTCCCACGTATTCCTGGAAGTTTATCAAATCACTTGGCTTAATCATCTTTTCCACAAACCTTCTTAGAAACTTGCCTTTATTCTCCCACATTGGCCTCTTTAATAGTTTCTCCTCGCTCACCATCTTATCCAGAATTTTTCCAAGCTGGGGATTTCTTACAAAGACACTGTTATATCCAAATTCTTTTAGCTTTGTTTCTGAAGCTGTTACTCCTATGCTAACATCGGCAGCCTTACATACAATAAAACTTGGACATACCATGCAGCCCATGGGAATAGTTTCATCAAGAAATGAAGTATACTCAAATGGATAAAACTTGCCGTCCTTTGTCATAAAACCGTCCCTGACGTACCAGAAAAAGTTCTTGTCTTCATTGAGAAACTGGTAAAGGCTCTTTTTCGTGTCTTCTGCATACTTGATTACATCCTGTTCCCTGACCTTAAACTTTTTGTAAATTTTATCAATACCGCCATATTTTGTACTGGAAAAACAGTTAATGCCGATAACATACTTAAGATTTCCTATCAGCTTTTCGGCCCTTTTTGCCAGGGCTTTAAAAGCTTCACGCATTTCCGGGTCGTCCTTAATCACCTGGAGCTTTCGTATAGCCATGACCTGACATGACAGCCCCACAACTGCAAACTTTTTATACTTTGAAATTCTCTTTAAATCGTGCAGAACCGGTGTTAACATATTTTTCGATTTAGCTCCCTTTAATACATCTTCAGGTTTAGTGGACACACGTGTCTCTGCATGGTGACAAACGTAACAGTCCTTGTGAATGCTCTCCAGGTGCAATACGGCATCAATCTTCTTCTTCTCCAGAAGGTATGACAGCAATGCCGTGGTTGTTCCTCCGTTAGCACCCTTTGAGAAAATCTCATCATTTAATGACCTGGTAGTGAAGTTGTCAGTACACTTGCCCACTCTTTCTTCCACCTCATTGTCGGGAGTGCCAAAATATTTTTCATTTACCTTCTCCACGGGATAAAAACTTCTGGGACAGCCCTGGTAGCAGAGTCCGCATTTGGTGCATTTTCCCGTTAGGGTTGGTATTGTCTTTTTCATGGTAATCGCACCTGTGGGACACAGGCTGGCACACAACCCGCATCGCGAGCATGAATATTCAATGACTTTCTTAAGCGCACTAAAACCTGTTTTCGAAATTTCCATATGCTTATTAAGCTCTTCTCTCATCCTAAAGTCCTCCAATGATTATAGATTTATAATTCTACCGGGAAAATAATTGTGCCGTAAAATCTTGTAGTAGAAAATTGATTTAATGCTGATTGAAAATATTAACCAGATAATAACTATGCATTATTTTTTTTATCAATTAAAAAATAAGTCAAGTAATTTTATTGTGTTCAGTTTCCGGTTTTAATTTAATTTCAAACTTGACAAATATTGTCATAATATTTTTGATAAGGATATAAGTTGTTTATAACCGTCTCACAGAGGGAGAGAGTAATGAAAAACATTGTTATTACAGGAAGTACAAAGGGAATAGGACTTGGTCTCGCCGGGGAATTTTTGAAAAAGGAATGCTCAGTTGCCATAAGCGCACGGGGTAAGGATGCCCTGGAAAAGGCAGTAAAAAGCCTGGGAGCTGAATTTGGAGAAGATAAGGTTTTTGGAAAAACATGTGATGTTTCCGATATTAACCAGGTGAAAGAACTCTGGGATGGAGCAATGAAAAAATTCGGGAAAATTGACATCTGGTTAAACAATGCCGGTATGTCCAATACGAATGTATTCCTCTGGGAACTGGATGCAGATGAGATTAATAATGTTGTAGATACAAACCTCAAGGGGCTTATGTACGGCTGTAAAATTGCCATAGAGGGAATGATTAAACAGGGTCATGGCCAAATATTTAATTTTGAGGGGTTAGGCAGTGATGATATGATGTACGGGGGGTTAATCGTATACGGTGCAACAAAAAGGGCCGTAAGATATTTCACGGAAGGTTTGATTATAGAGACCAGTGAATTACCCATACAAGTCTGTACTATAAGCCCGGGTATGGTTATCACTGATTTGCTCATTAAGGATTTAAAAAATATGCCTCAAGATAAACGGGATGAGATCCTGCCAATTTTCAATACATTGGCTGATACAGTTGAAACGGTTACTCCCTTCCTGGTTGAAAAAGTCCTTGAGACAAATGAAAGCGGTTCAAGAATAGATTGGATGACTCCAGAGGACGCCCAGGAAAGATTTAATGATGAGAAGTTTTATTCAAGGAATATGTTCAGCGATTACGGATTATAAAAATAAAAGTGACTACAAACACTAACAGGCAAATTAAGAAACTGTTTGAAAAAAGCGGATTTAACCTTAACAGCACTGAGTTAAAAAAGTTTCTCATGTTTTATAATTTGCTTATTGAATACAATGACCAATTTGATTTATCAAGAATTAAAAGGTTTGATGATATAATCATTAAGCACTTTGTCGATTCAATATATATAAAAAAACTTGTTAAGCTGCCCTCTCCCATCATTGATATTGGAACCGGTGCAGGATTTCCGGGAATCCCGCTTTGCGTAATGGACCCCCACTTAAAAATTATCCTGTGCGAACCCAGGCACAGGAGAGTTAAATTCCTGAAAATTGCAATAGAAAAATTGAGCCTTAAAAATGCATCAGTATATCCCCACAAGGTAACAGATAAATCTTTTTTTGAAGTTAATGGAGTTATTACAAGGGCGCTTGAGCCTGCCGACGATACATTGACCAGGGTTAAGCACTTCATGCCAGCCAATGGGCAGGTAATTTTATTGAAGGGGCCAAAGGCTGATAATGACTTACAGAACCTGTCAGATGAAAATCAAAAGGAATATGATGTTGCCAGTGACATTGCATATACAATACCCGAAACAGATTACAAGAGAAGGCTAATAATTTTTAATAAACTAGCCTCCAAACATAAAAAAACATATAAAATTTTTAAGGATTCAAAGGAAACAATGGGAACGATAATAACCTCTACCGATAATAAAAAATTTAAAGAATTTAAAAAGCTCACTTCCATGAGCGGCATCAAACAGTACGGCAAAGCAATCATCTCGGGAAAAAAAATCATAACTGATCTCATTAATGATGACTCAGAATACTTTGCACGTTCAAGCTTAATAATCTTTGACGGATATATTGAGGATGACAATGATTTCGATAAATTAATAACAGATTTTGATAAGAAGGGAAACCTTTATATACTAAAAAAAGTTTTATTCAATGAACTGGATAATTACAAAACCAATAAACCCCTTTTTATTGTACATATACCAGAGATAACAGAATGGGAAGAGAATGTTGAAGAGGGCTGCAACCTGGTTATTCCATTTCAGGACCCGGCAAACGTTGGAGCAGTTATCAGATCAGCCGTTGGTTTTGACATTAAAAATATTATACTCCTGAAAGAATCGGCAAACCCCTTTCATCCAAAATCTATTAGTGCTTCAGCGGGATCAGTTTTTAAGGCTAATTTCAGAAAAGGCCCGTCTATAAAGGATATATATGGAATAATTGAAAAGAATAAACTGGACTTCCTCCTCCTTGACAGGGGAGGAGCGGATATTCATTCATATAAATTCCCGCGGGGATTTCTTTTATTGCCCGGACTGGAAGGCCCTGGTTTGCAAAATATGCCAAAGTTAAATATAATATCAGTACCACAGAGTAAAAATATCGAATCTCTCAATGCGGCAATTGCAACATCCATTGCCCTTTATGAATGGAAAAAATCAACCGGCAATTAGGGCTATTATTCGCCTTCAAATTCGCAAAGTGTAAACTGCCTGTATCCGGCCTCTTCAATAGCCTTCTGCCCTCCCACATCTGGAAGATCAATAACGAATGCCAGTTCAACAACTTCGCCGCCTATTTTTTCCACAAGCTTTGCTGCCGCAAGGGAAGTTCCTCCCGTGGCAAGTAAGTCATCAATAACAAGAACCTTATCCCCTTTTTTAAAGGAATCTACATGCATTTCAATTGTATCAGTTCCATACTCGAGTTCATATTCATGTGAGACTGTCTTATAAGGAAGTTTACCCTTTTTTCTCACGGGAACAAATCCCATGCCAAGCTCGTATGCCAGTGCACCGCCAATGATAAATCCTCGTGCCTCAATACCGGCAATAGTATCGATATCCATCTTTGAATAGCGATCAATGAATGCGTCAATTACCAGTTTCATACCTTCGCCGTCCTGGAATAGAGTGGTAATATCTCTAAAGATTATTCCCTTCTTGGGGAAATCGGGGATACTTCTAATTTTTGATTTAATAATTTCATCGTTTGTCATACTTAACCTCTTT
>JBHPHB010000021.1:0-26441 GCA_042569985.1 Spirochaetota bacterium
CATATTCACACTGTTGAGGCTGGCCTTAATAATTTACCTTCAAACCTGAATAATGTTGAGACCTGGGCGAATGTTGCACAAATTGTTGAGAATGGTGCCAAGTGGTATGCAGATATGGGAACCAAAGGTTCCGGCGGCACAAAGGTTTTCTCACTGGTGGGCAAGGTAAATAATACCGGATTAGTTGAAGTGCCAATGGGAACAACCATACGTGAAATTGTATATGATGTTGGCGGCGGAATTAAAGGCGGAAAGAAATTCAAGGCAATACATGCGGGAGGCCCTTCTGGCGGATGCTTCCCCAAAGAGAAACTTGATATGGCTGTTGACTGTGACACTCTATGGGAGGATGGCTCAATGCTGGGCGGTGACATGGTTGTTCTGGATGAAGATGCATGCATGGTTGACCTGGCTAAACACTACCTTGCTTACCTTAAGGAAGAGTCCTGCGGTAAGTGCTCAACCTGTAGAGAAGGCCTGCGTAGATTGTATGACCTGGTGACAGATATTTCCCAGGGTAAAGGTACAAAGGAAACGCTTCAGCAGATAGAAGATGTTGCTGATACTGTTGAGGCTGCATCACTTTGCGCCCTTGGGACTACTTCAACATATCCACTGCGTTCTACGCTAAAATATTTTATGAATGAATATGAAGCTCATATAAATGACAAGAAGTGTCCATCCGGTGTTTGCATGTAGTATAGTATATAACCGGATTTTGTTAATGAAAAGTGAATTAGTGATAAAATATTCATGATTCTAGTAATGTCGTGAAGGAGAAAAAAATGCAAGGTAACTCTTTATGTCCTCTTGGGCTGGATGTTCCTGCCATAGTTAATTCTATAAATAAAAATGATACTAAGGCAGCAGCTGAAGATATTTTAAAGAACAATCCATTACCGTCTATTTGCGGACGAGTTTGCAAAGCCCCCTGCAAGGGAGATAGTAATGTAAATTCACAAGTCTTAATGAAATTTGCCGATGTTAGTGGAGCAGCTGACCCAATAAATGTTAATGGAAGTGCAAAAAAGGTTGCCATAGTTGGTGGCGGACCTGCCGGTTTAGCTGCCGCGCAGAGATTGCTGCAGCTTGGCTTAAAACCAACGGTGTTTGAAGCTGCGAACAATGGCGGCGGGATGCTGGCAGATGTAATTCCTTCTTTCTCACTCCCCCGTGAAATGTTAGCTGAAGATATATCAAATCTTACAAAGATGGGTGTTGAGATAAAAACAGGTTCAACTGTGGGCAAAGATGTTCAGTGGGATTCTATTAAAAAGGAATTTGACGCCATTCTTATAGCTACTGGTGCCGGTATGGGTATCATGCCGTCAATTCCAGGTACTAACCTAAAGGGCAGCTTAAGTGCCATTGATTTCATGAAAGGTATTGAAAACGGTAAATCCGAAATTACCGGTAATGTTGTCGTACAGGGCGGAAGCCTGGCAGCATTACAGACAGCCCGGGCCGCCAGGAAAGCAGGTGCTGCGCGTGTTTCTGTCGTACATCCCTACCCGCTTGACCTATGGCCTGCGGGTTCTGAAGAAATTGAAGCAGCGAAAAAGGATGGTGTTGAACTATTGCCTGAAAATCGTGTTACTGACCTTTGGGGGCTTCATAAAAATGTTGATACCGTTGTCTCAAGACCTGTAGAATACGCACTAAAAGATAAAAGGGGCCGTGTATCCGGAATTGACATGGGTAAACAGATTCGAATTTCCGCGGATCTCTTTATCGCAGCAGTGGATAGAAAGTTTTCTGATATTGATGGACTTGAGAAATGTGATAAAAGTCCAATTGGCAATTTAAAAATAGATAATGCATACAGAATATCAATTAAAGGATGGTATGCGGCAGGTGAAGCTGCAACCGGAGCAGCTGGTATTGTAGACTCAATGGTTACCGGACAGCTTGCGGCGGAAGCTATTAAAAAGGATTTGGGGGTATAAGAATGGCTCTAAAGCTGAAAATAAATGATAAAGAAGTAACTGCAGAAAAGGGAGAGAGCCTCCTGAATGTAGCTCGAAATAACAATATACAGATACCTTCATTATGTCATCACCCGGCTCTGGACGCATACGGTTCATGCCGCCTTTGCCTTGTTGAAGTAACAAAAGACGGCAGAAAGAAGGTTACCACTTCATGCAACTATGAAGTCCAGGAAGGAATTGAGGTACTAACCGATACTGATGAAATTAAAAAACATCGGAAAATGGTACTTAACCTTCTGCTTGGAATGGCGCCAAACTCTCATCGTTTGCAAACACTGGCAAAAAATGAAGGTTTGGAAAAAAGCAGTTTTAAACAGGTTGATCCTCCGGGCGGACGTGAAAACTGTATAACCTGCGGGCTCTGTGCCAGGATTTGCTCAAATGTAGTTGGCGCATATGCCATTACGCTTGCAGACAAGGGTACAGAAAAAAAGCTAACCATACCTTTTGACGAAGAGGTTTCAGATGCCTGCATAGGCTGCGGGGCCTGCTCAGATGTTTGCCACGTTGATGCCATAGATATGGAAAGCAAAAAAGTTGAGCAGCTTTCAAAGTTACCCGGCAATGAAAGGTCCTGCCGTTACGCTCTAATGGGACTTATGAATGGAGCAATTTGCGGTAACAATTATGAATGTGCATCATGTGAAGTTGACCAGAGATTTTATGAAGCAAGTTATCCTGAACATCCAATTTTTGCAGCAAGGGGAATTGAGCTGTGAATATCAAATTAAGCTTATAAAATTTATCATATGAAAAAAGAAGGCGTCCAAATATTTGGGCGCCTTCTTTTTTGTTAACAATTTAAATGATGATCTTTAAAGATCTTCCACCTCTTTTCCTCTCACTGCCGCAACTACCTTTGCAGTATCTTCACACATACTGATATCGATAATTTTACCTTCATCATTGTATGAATGGATATGGATTTCATCCAGTTCAAATGAAAATTTATTATGCTGCACTGTTAGCCATTCATGAAGGAAAATAACAACCTTTGTACCATCAGCCACCATATCCTGTACTTCTACTTTATCAATTGTAATATGCTTGTGCATATCCATCTGCCACTGAAGAATGTTATCACGCCCAGAGAAGGACACAGTCCATGGCAGAAGTTTCTGGCACCCAGGCGCAGTAACTGTAATATTTTCATCTAAACAGTCCAGTACACCAGCTGCATCTCTCTTTGCCAGACCTTCATAAAATTTAATCGAATTTGCCTTATTTTCTTGTGCACCCATTTTGTTACTCCTTATTTTTATTTGCTGAAATATAACCTGTCATAAATCTACGAATATGTTATTTTTCAGCAGGTATATTTATTAAATTAAATATTTTTTTAACATTTTTTTTCAATGATTTTTAAAGCTTTGAACTAATACCCTCAGCCCACTTTTCAACCTTATCAAAATCACGGTGATCTCCGCCTTTCAATGGAGTTATTAAAAAAAGTAAATTCAAAAATGCCCTCTCAGGCGAATTTATTATAGACATATCAACATTCCCTGCGAAAGGTACTTTATCTATCGGTTGAATTTCAGGGACCTTTTTTAAGCCGCTTTCAAAATATCCTTCCACTCTCTCCCTGTTTTTGGGAGTGTCTCTTTGAATTGTCATGCATGTTGCAAAAACAGCTACCGGCTTTTTAGATAAAGTATCTCTGTGCTTCATTACAAAATCCTGGAATTCAGTAGCCATTGTCCAGTAAACGGAGCTGCCGATAATAAAAGAATCGTAACTTGTTACTTCATCGTCACCAATATTTGGTATGTAACGCATGTCAACATCAAGCCCTTTCTTAATTAAAACATCATATATTTTTTGCGCAATTGAAGATGATGTACCATGCCTTGTAACATAGCCCAATAAAACCTTTTTCCCTTTTCCCTTATTTTCACCAATATGATCGATGAAATTGTTTGGATCACCCTTGGACTGAAAAGCAGGTATAACAGGTGAACATATAAAAAGAACATACAATACACCAACTATTCCTATGGCAATCAAGACCCATCCCCAGACAGGTACTGCAGCTTGTAAAACATTTTTTTTGTCAATTTCAGTGTTCTTACTCTTGTTAACATCAACTTTTTCAATTTTGCAAATTTTTGTATTGGCATCATTTGCATTAACAGAAACGGCACTAAATGAAAATCCAATTGAAAAAATCAACACCAGAGAGATTATGAAAGCTCCTTTTTTGAGCATTCCAGAATTTCTTTTAACTAAACTTATACTATTCATCAAATCCTCCGTATTTATATTTACAAAACTTTAATTTACATTATGATAAATTAAATATTTTTTACTCATAGTTTTAGTAACGGAATAAAATCCCGCCGTTCATGTAACCTTCCGGATCAAGCCTCATGGCAATCTTTTTTGTAACCTGATATAGTGCAGAACCAAATGACGGTGCACCGGTCCTGGGATATTTAACAGGCGGTCCAAGGAGAACCCTTTTCTTTCCTGCATGAGCCGGAAATGTTTTACTCATCCTGAGAGTTAATTCCTGCCATTTTGGATCGCCCGGATGACAATCAAATCCATTCTCCTGAAGCCAATAATGTCCTCCGGAATATGAATAACCGATACATGACCTCCAGAATTCACCATGTCCAAAATCGGGATCTCCATATTCCGGGTCGGCTAAAACAGCTTCTGTGAAAGCCTTGTATTGATCTGCCATTGATTCCGGCGGTGTAGTTGAAAAGACAGTCCAGTCAACTCCCCTGGCCCCCCAATATTTCATGGAATATTCTGATGAAAAACCGCCGGACATGCCCGTGTGAGAATCAACAAAACTCTCATAGGGTTCAAATTTATCTGTAATAATTGACCCGCCGGTTTTTTCAGCTACCTCACGTATGAGTCCCTCTTCATATTTAATCCTTCGTTCAGTTCCATCCATTGATACTATAATCTGAAACTCCGGATTAGCCCGCACCATCCGCTCAACAGATTCACGTGTATCTGTGAAATATGCATACTTGCTTCCTGCATATACATTTATACCTTTGCCGATATCCATCCTTGACATTTCCGCAAATGCCTCATAACACTTATCAACATTCTCATATGAAACCCAGAGTTCTTTATAATTTTCACCCATATGCCAGCATTTTATAGTCATTTCAGTAACAATACCTGTTGATCCCATGGACCACATGGGCAGAAAATGCATATTTGGACCTGGACCATATGGCCATATATCTTTTTGTATAATAGGATCTGACCGTGAACCAAGTCGAATCTGATCTCCACTGGGTAGAAGCATTTGAAGGCCAACAAGACTCTCATACTGCTGGCCTACCCTGTTGGCAACCTTCAGGCCAAGTCCAAAAACCCAGTTGGAAATTACACTTACCGTAGACGGGCAACCTGGTATTGGCATGTACATGCCCCGTTTTTTAAGTTCTGCAGATAATCTGCCTATTGAAACATAGGGCTGAACCGTTGCAGTACAGTTCTGCTCATCAATTTCAATTACCTTATCCATGCGTTTAACATCCACCAATATTCCACCCCTCAGTGGAACAGAAGAACCGCAAATATTAAGTCCCGTTGCCTGTATTGTAATGGGGGCATCAAATTTCTTGGCTATGGCCATTATTTTCTGTAACTCTTCGGTTGTACCTGGCAGTACAGCATAAAATGGCGGCCTTAAAACGGAATCCAGATCTTCTGGAAAAATACTGCCGTCACGCGAATATGCATATACTATTTCGGGATCACTGGAAACCCATTCCTCTCCAACGATATTTATGAGTTCCGATGACAGTTCAGTATCATTTAGTTTCATTTATTATCCCTCAGGTTTTTAATCCTTATTTTTATAAATCTAAGCCAATTTATTAATAAACTCAGAAAGATCCAGCAACTCTACCCCGTTGGCCTTTGCCTGGCCCCACATATTGCTTTTACAGCCGGGACATGAAGTGATAACAGTTTCAGCGTTCACATGCTTTACCTCTTCAAATCTTTCAGCAGCGGTCCATTGTGCAAAGTCATTATATGCTTCCGAAACGCCCCCTCCTGCGCCGCAGCACCAGGAATTTTTTCTATTCCTCGGCAGTTCAACAAGTTCAACTCCTTCAACAGATGAAATTACATCCCTTGGCTCCTCATAAACATCCTCTTGCCTGCCAAGATAACAGGGATCATGAAAGGCTACCTTTCTTTTATCACCCTTCAATTTTAATTTACCCTCTTCTAACTTTGATGCAAGAAACTGGCTCAGGTGAATTGCTTCAAAATTCTTTTCAATGCCATACTTCTCAATTTTGTTAAAAGAACTGAAACATTCGGCACAACTGAAAATAACAGTTTTAGCCTTTGTTGCCTCAATCATTTTAGCATTGTGCTTCATGAAATCGATGGCTTTATCCTCTTTGCCGATATCAATCAATGGCATACCGCAGCAACGCTCATCTTCAATTAGTGCAACCTTTAGTCCCAGTTTTTTTGTCAGAAGCTCATAGGTATTCTGTGCTATTTCCGTTCTGCTGAATGAAGACCTGCAGCCGATAAAGTATGCAATATCAGCCTCTTTAACCGTTTCTTCATCGGGATCCTCAAGCCATATTTGCCTGTCCCTGTTGTTGCGGTTTAAACGATTGTGATTTTTCATCAAACCATCGAGCATTTTTTTGTGCTCATCAAGAAGTTCACCGCCATTTTTTAAAAAATGCTCACGCATGGCTATTATTACCCTCAGGGGATATAGCCCCTGTGTTGCGGAACACCACTCTTCGCAGAGGCCGCATGTTGTACATGTATATAGAATATGCCTGAACCTTTCGGTAAAGTTATGCTTCCCTTCAATTGTCATCCTGGCAAGTTCATTTCTGCCGCTTGCAAAGTAGGCCTCAAACTTAAACCTCTCTCCACATGGGCACTGCCTGCCAAACCTTTCATGCTCAATATCAGATGGCAAGACATTCCTGCAGTAACCGCACTTGCCGCACCTCCACATCATTTCATAGTAATCGCCTAAACTTTCACGTTTAATTGGATAACAAAATTCATCAGCCATAATATTTTCCTATTTATAAATCCAGCTTTCCGGGATTAAGTATATTATCCGGGTCAAGGACATCTTTATATTCTTTAATAAGTGCTTTATATTGATTTGCTTTGCTATATACCTGAGAAGCCCATTCACCATATGGCCGCGAATAAAATGCACCCATTTTTATCAAGGTACTGCTCAGCACTTCGAAGAGTTTCTTTACAAGCATGTGTTCCTGGGGAACTGCAGGATTGCTGAAAAGTGAAAACTGGAAGTGAAATCGTGCGGTTTCAACAGGCAAAAGCATCATGCCGATATTTTTCTTATCGTATTTAAATGCACCTGCCATTTGAGTAGTCACCATATCAAAAATGGGTAGCTGTCCGGCCATACATATAAAAGGTATAACATTATATGCACCCTTTATTGCGGTGGACCTCAGGTATCCCTTTGGAAAATCCATTTCATCAAGTATTATCTGCCCTGCATTATCTACCCCGGGAAGATTATCATCGAGTTTAAAACCCATGGACTCAGATAAATCATTAAGATCTTCACGCTGATAATTCACCCTGCCTTCTTCCCCCCTCAAAACAAGAACTGCAGTAACCGGTGAAAGTTTATCTTTCAGCTCTTCATAGGTATCATTGTTGTCAGTAAGCACACCCCCAAGATGCGCGGAGTTAGCAACAAAAAACTCGACGCCATAATCGAGCTCCTTTATCTTTCTAATAAAGGGCAATGCTTCCATAAAAGAATTAAATGGAATGAACTTCACCTCGTTCACATCATAATTTGTTTTAAGTTTTATTGTACCCTGGGTGGCAATTCCAAATGTACCCTGAGCCCCGAACCATGCCTTGTCCATTATTGAAGGAACAGTAAAAATCGGCATGTAGAGTTTTTCATTGAAGAGTGGAAATATCTTTGCCCCCGTAACTACTGATTCTCCACTGGCAAGGAGCATCTCCATTGTTAAAAGATGTTCCACGTTATATTTTGGCCATGCATAAAGTGGAGTCATTTCAAGTAATGTGGATATTACAGATGAGTCAGCCGGAAGTTCAACCGGGGTTGCTACCCTGAGCCCCTTTTCCATAACAGCCTTCTGCAGCTGTTCAAAGGATACACCAGGTTCTACTGTTGCCATTCTGCTGGATTCATCGATTTGATGGATTGTATTGAGCCTTCTTAAATCAAGGGTTATCCCCGGCACACTGGGAATCGAAGCGCCATGTCCATTATTACTTGAGCTAAATGGCGTTAGAGGTACTTTATTCGCTTTTGCAACCCTTAAAATACTCTTAACTTCTTCAACAGTCCCCGGGCGAACTGCCATAAGAGGAGAACGTTCGGGTATAAAGCTTATATTCCCCTTTGAATAGGGTTCCAATCCCTTTGGATCGGTTATAACATTATCTCCACCAATAATTGAGTTAATCTGATTTTTTATTATATCCAATATCCTTACCTCGTCGTATTAGAAGCTTTCTACCGTTTTCCACATATCCGGGTCAAATTCTACCAGTTCCTGCATGGCAACCAGTACTTCAAGGATTGTGACCCAATCGGAATGGGGAAGCCCCTGGGAATGCTCAAGTTTTACATCCTTCATGCCAAAAAGGAAAATCCATCTATACCTGCCAAGAATGGCCTTTTTAAATTTCTCTGTAGAAAGTTCCAGCGTGAGATGAGGTTTTTTCCCATCTTTGCCGGCAACACTAAATTTTTTATCCTTCAGTGATATAAGAACTGTATTAACACCCTTACCGTCATTGATAGTGATACTAACAAGCTCACTTTTATCCAGGAGGCTCTTCCCTCCAAAGGGATAACACCTGACAGCCCTGTCTACTGCCCTGACTCCAAGTTCCCTGGCTCTCTTATAATGTCCGTTTGGTACCCCTGAAAAATGTTTAAAACCTTCAAGTCTTCGCTGAAGTTCAGGATCATTATTCAAAAAAACTTGAAGTTTTTTATTAAAATCGTTTAACATTTTACCTCCGGGCGTTTGAAAACTGGGTTCAGCGTTTGCACTGAATCCTCTTTAAAGGTTAAAGCACCGACGGGGCAATTATTAACAATTTTACTTAACCCCTCACTATTCACAGATTCCATCTTGCCGTCAGGATTTGGCCTGATTCGTGAGCTAAAACCACGGCCTACAACCTTCATGGCCGATGTCCCCAGTAATTCTTCAGTAATGCGTACACATGTACGGCATTGAATACACTTATGTGCCGCGTATAATATATGAGGATGTGAATCATCAAGGTCATATTCCCTGGATTCACCTGCATATAGTTCGTCATCTGAGCCAAAACATTGTGAATATTCACGGAGTTTGCATTCATGTGCGTCCCTGCATCCGCATTCCATACACCTCTCCGCTTCGGCAAGTGCTGATTCAGGTTTAAAGCCCAACTCTACTTCATCAAAGGACTTCTGCCTTGCGTCTTCTTTAATTGTTGGCACCACTTCCCTGGATTTTTTATCAAACTTTTCCACAACCTTTGAAGATACGTCATCGAGAGCTCCCATGGAGCTATTGTACTCAACAGGCTCTCCAACAACATCTTTACCCATGACATACTGGTCCATGGCGACTGCTGCTTTTCTTCCCGCTGCCACTGCTTCTACAGCGCTGCCCGGCCCTGAAACACAGTCACCTCCGGAAAAAACATCTTTAAGGTTTGTCTGAAAAGTAAGATTATTTGAAACAATTAGGCCTTTATCGGTCTTGCCTACTCCCTTAGCAAGCAGGGGTTTTACAACCTGTCCAATTGCCACAATAACTGTCTCACAGTCAAATTGTGATTTATCTGTCTCATCATAGGCAGGGCAAAAATATCCATCGGGGTCAAAAACTGATGTACACCGCATAAACTCAATTCCGCTGAGTTTATTGTTTTTTGACTGAATACTCTTAACGCCAAGCTCATAATTAAAGCCGATTCCCTCAGTTTTAGCCTCTTCAATTTCTAAATCGCTTGCGGGCAATTCATCGCTTTTTTCAAGACAGTACATATTTACCGAAGCAGCGCCCATTCTGCGGGCTGCCCTTGCCGCGTCAATAGCGACATCACCACCACCAATGACAGCAACATTTTGACCCTTAAGGCCTTTATTATTAAGTGTCCTGTTATGGTCTCTGAGGAAATAGATTCCGGAGACAATACCCTCTGCATCGTCACCCTCAACACCAAGGGGCAGTGCATCTTCCGCTCCAAGTCCCAAAAATACTGCGTCAAACTCATTCCTCAGTTCATCAAGTTCAATGTCACTGCCGATATTTGTGTTATATTTAAACTCTATGCCCATTTTTTTCAGAACTGCGGCTTCATTATCTATTACAGATACGGGCAATCTAAAACGTGGTATACCAAAACGCAGCATACCTCCGGGCGCATCATTTTTGTCAAAAACCGTGCAGCTGTGGCCTAATATTTGAAGATAGTAAGCCGCAGACATTCCCGCGGGGCCGGCACCGATGACGGCAATTTTTTTACCTGTACCGGATGATTTTTTGGGTAAATATTCATCACCGCTTCCGGATATTTCATCTGCTGCAAAACGTTTAAGGTTACAAATTGCGATGGGCTCCTCTACGAGCTGTCTTCTACAGGCATCCTCGCAGGGACGTTTACAAACCCGGCCCAGAACACCGGGAAAGGGCATATTACGCTTTATCAGCTCCAGCGATTTACGATTTTCACCGGCTGCAATATGCTTAATAAAACCGGGTATATCAATACCTGCGGGACAGGCAGTCATACATGGACCCAGACAGTCACCAAGGTGGTCGGAAAGGAGAAGTTCAATGCACGTTCGCCGTGTTTCTTTAACTTTCTCTGTGGATGTCCACACTTTCATTCCCTCGGTTACTTCAGTTGAACATGAGGGAACCAGGTCATCTTTACCCTCTACTTCCACAACACAGATATAACAGTAGGAAATGGGCTCTAATTCTTTATTATGGCAGAGGGTTGGTATGAAAATACCCTTTGACTTAGCTGCTTCCAGAATATTAGTACCGGCATCAACTTCTACTATTTCATCATTGAGTAAAAACTTTATCTTCTTCAAAATTGAACCCCTTTACTTAATTATAATTAAAGTAGATTACATTTGCCTGCACGGCATTTATTATTATCAATATGATCTTCATAGTCCTTCCGGTAATTTCTCACAGTACAAAGAACGGGATTAGCTGCTGTTTTACCAATCTCACAGAGGCTGGAAATATGAATTTTTTCGGCTAGAACTTCAAGATTATCAATATCCCCAATTGTACCTTTACCTGTACATATGCGGCTCAATATTTCAAAAAGACGTTTTGTGCCAACACGGCAGAATGTACACTCCCCACAGGATTCCGACTGTACAAATTCAAGAAAATGTCGTGCCATATCAACCATGCACACAGAATTATCAAGAACAACTGAACCGCCGGAACCGGTAATCCTGGTTGTATTTGTTATGCTGTTATAATCAAATTTAACTTCGAATAGATTAATGGGAAGCCTGCCGTCAGATGTTTCTTCTCCCGGAGGCAAAAAGTCCTGGGGAAACTTAAGGTTCAATTCATCATTGTATACAAGCCGGTTTACTCTGCGGGAAGTTTCTGCTGCTTCATCATGAGGCAGTTTTGTCCTTTTTTTCTCTTTATACCTGTTAACTCTCCATTCAAAAATCTCTTCGGGGTAGGTCTTATTATCAGTCATTTCATTTTGCCTTCTAATATTTTATTTTTTGATTATTGATTGAGAAGCATTTACATAAAAAATCCCTACTACTAATGTTAGTAAAAACCATGACTAATACTTGTCAAGAAAAAATTTGGAGTGCATTTGATTAATAAAGTATCATCCCCGTGGGCTATATTTAATCGATTTATCTTCCTTTATTTTTTCAGTTAATTCGGTAAAAAGTTTATAAAAATCTTTGAATTCATCTTTATCTCTAAGATCTCTTATGTCCGGATCACTACCGCTAATTAGATCCTCAATGTGCTTAGACATAATATAGATTGGGCCTGATATTCTGTGTGTCATTCGAATCAAATAGAAATATATGACAATACCCTGCATAATTATTATTATGAATACAACTATTACAATTAATATATTGTTACTTGTGAGAACTATCATGTTTTCCACAAATCCCTTTGAAAATGTGATATAATTATTAATTGCCTTCATGCTTTTCCCGTGATCGATTTCTATCTTGCGCAAATATGCAAGGTTACTTTTACTTGAAACATGCTTTGAATATTTCACAAAGGCCTTAACAATGTTATTCTCAACTTTAATAGATGAGTTTATTTGATTGAGGTGACTGCCAAGCTTAATGTTGAACTCTGATATCTGCCTGCTGTTTTGAATTACGTTGATTCCGATTATGATAATCAGAGCCATAAATACAACAGTAGTTGAACTGATAATTATAATAGTAGTTCTTAATTGAAATTTTTTATTGATCAGTTTTTTCTTTCTTGCGAACATAATACCACCGTAATTTCTTTAAGCATATAATTTTAATTAAAAATGTCACTGCTTCCAACAAGTTCCAAACCTAACAGCACACTGACTTCCCTGGCAATTTCACCGGATGCCTCTTTAACACTTGCCGAAGAGCCTTTTAATTTATGTACCGAAATTGAATCTACACCATCCATTCCGCATGGAATAATATAAGAAAATATTGAAAGGTCTGTATTAAGGTTAAGGGCAAAACCATGGGATGTTATACCCCTGTGAATATTAATGCCGATATAACCAATTTTTGAATCATTAACCCATACACCTGGATTTCTTTTATCCCTGCATGCTTTTATACCCACTCCATCCAGGTAATTTATCATTGAAGATTCCAACGTACGCACAAGGGTATCCACGCCAATTCCAAGCTTTTTTATGTCGAGAATCGGATAAACCACCAGCTGGCCCGGGGCATGGCATGTACATTTACCTCCCCTGCTGGTCAGGTGAAGCTCAATATTCTTCTGCTCAAGTTCATTCTCCGATAATAAAACTTCTTCTTTCAAAGAGGTTCGGCCCATTGTAATTGTCCGTGGATGTTCAAGCGTGAGGAGAAACATCTTATTCTCATCGCAGATTAACCTGTCCCTGAGTTTTTCCTGGATGTCCAATGCATCACCATAGGATATCAGACCAAGATGTTTCCATATTAATTTGTTAGATTTATGCATTTTTATAATTTAGATTTTATTAGATCAAAGTATGGAGTGATATTTTTGTCAATAAAAGATTTTTATTGCTTCAGATAAAAGTTATTATATGACATAGTGTTTGCAGCAGCATTACGATAAAAAAAATCAATACCTGTAATTAAGTGACAGAGTAAAAATATATGGAATTAAAACAGCATTCTCATCAATTATAAAAAGAAAATCATTGGCCAGCTGGACATATAATATTCGTTTTACAATCTCAAAGGAAAATCCAACACTGGTCAATACTGAACCAAAAATTCCCTGAAAACGTTTGCCTTCACCGTTATAAAAATTAAGGTAAGAGATCCCGGCACCCAGCTTGCCAAAAAGGTATGTCCTCATTAAAAATGAATCCCACAATCCTCCGGAACCGGGCCTTGAGCCCTTTATTCCGGAAAACATTTCATAAAGATTATGTGTATACTGGTAATTTATCAAAATTGGAATGGTATATAATACAACCTCACGCTCCACATCAGCATAGTCACTGAAGGTTGAAGTGTTTTTTACATAACCGGCTTCAAACTGTACCCTTGATTTTTTTATAAAGGGAAACCGCAAGCCAAAGCCACCCATATATAGTATGCCAAAATCAAGATTTGAACCATCCTTAGTTGTCAGGGGCATTAAAATACCGGACCGGAATGATATTTCCGGAATAAGCATGAGAATTTTTTCATTTGACATTTGCTGAATATTTGACTTCAGTATGGTTACCTCTTTTGGTTTATCCCTCACCGGTCTATATACAACTTTTACATTGTCCTGATCCACCATGTACCCATCCACAAGCCTGTTGTCTTTTAACTGTATATACACCTTCTCAAGTTTTCTGCCACCCTTTAAAATACTTTCAATCTTACTTCTTTTAAGCGTATATGTTTTATATTTACCCTTAACCCTCAATGTTTTCTTTGTCTTTTTTATAACAACACCATTAATAATCTGACCATCTTTGAGGTATATAATATCTGCCAATGATAATTTACCTGTGAAAATAAATAGAATAGAACATATAAAAGGTAGAATATATGGTGATAAATTTGATACTCTCATTACTCTCTTTTTCCTAATTCACTGCTTTAAATTTTTTTTTAAAGGAAATCACTAATATCTGTAGTTAAGTGATAATGTAAAAATATATGGCACAAAAACTGCGCTACTTTCAATGACAAAAAGAAAATCATTGGCCAGCTGGAAGTAAAAGATCCCCTTTACAATTTCAAAAGAAAATCCCACACTGGCCAAAACAGAGCCAAAAACGCCCTGATACTTATCACCCTCACCATTATCATAATTCAAATAAGATATTCCACCACCAATCTTCCCCACCAGGTAGGTCCTGCTTAAAAACGTATTCCAAAAGCCTCTTCTGCTATTGCCGGGAGAGGATCTCACCATATCATACATATTATATGAATATATATAATTTACCAAGACAGGCATTGTGTATAACACCCTTTCCCTTTTTTCACCAATATAATCTTCATACTTTGAGGTATTTTTCACATATCCGATTTCAAACTGAATCCTGGAATTGTCAATAAAAGGAAGCCTGATACCAAATCCACCAAAAAAAATTACACCAAGATCCAGTTCAGAGCCTTCCTTAGCATTGACGGGCAAGAATATACCAGACCTGAAGGAGATTTCCGGCATGAGCATGAGAATCCTTTCGTTGGACAGCTGCTGGATGTTTGACTTCATAACTGTCACTTCTTTGGGAACATCCTTTTCGGGCCTGAAAATGATCTTTTTGCTATCCTGATCAATCATGTAACCATCAACAAGGGTGTTGTCCTTTAATTGAATAAAGATCCTCTCAAGCTTTCGTTCACCATACATGATGCGTACAACATCCTTTCGTTTAATCCTATGAGTTTTATCCTTTGTCTTAATTCTTATGGCATTCTTAGTTTCGCCTACAATTGCACCATTAATAACTTTACCGTTTTTCAGATATATAACTTCGGCAAATGATATTTTATTACTCATCACTGATAAAACAGCAATGAGTAAACTAAAAAATAAAACAAGTGAACGCTTTATCTCCATAACTTCCTTATTTTTTAAACTCGCGCCTTACAATATCCGATTTTGGAATAGACATTATATCCTTTCCATCATCAAGCTTAATTGTCTTTTCGTTTTGATCCATAACATGCCCCTTTAATTTGCTGCCATCTTTTAACTCAAGTATTACAACGGGGTTATCAACATTTTTAATATTTTGGATCTTTCTGTCTAATATCCTATCTATACTCCGTACCTCTTTTTTCATTTTCTTTTCAATAATTTTTATTTCCTTAATTTTCATTTCTTTTATTTTTGGAATATTTTTTGTACCACGGCTGAGTTTCTCAAGTTCCAGTTTTCTAATGGGAGTGGTTTTTAATAACTTTACTTTCTCCATCTTATCAACTACAATAAAGTTTCCGGCTTCCACAAAAGCAACAGGTTTATCATCCTTCTTGAGTTGCTTGGTTGACTTAAAAACGGCAATCTTACCGGTCTTCACAAAAATGTTGGAGCTGCCTTTCTTATATTCAGTTAAAAATTCAGTCCCCCGTATTGCCGCTACCGTTGTTGGTGTGCCAATATCAAACTTCTCCTCTTTTTTGAGTTTCTTTAGAACTTTCGTATAAACACTACCCTTATTCAGTTTCAACTGTGTCTCTTCGTTCTCAAGCAATGATTCAAAAAGCAGTTCAGTATTGGCCAAAACTTTCAGCACAATATTTGAACCTATCTGCACTGTTGCAAAGGACCTTTTATACGTTTTAATTTTATATCCTTTTATGAGGGGCGCTTTAACTGATGCACTTTTTGTCTGGTTTTTATTGTCAGTTATTTCCACTTTACCGGAAAAAAAAGAGATAAAGCCATGTGCTTTACTGAGATCCACCTGGCCCTTATCTTTTTTACATCCGGAAACAAACATGACAGGTATTGTCACTAATAAAATAAATGTAAATGCAATTCTTGTCTTCATAATCTACTCCTTACTTATGATATTATTTAATATATATGTTTAAGAAAACTTCTTTTTTATAATTGATTATTTTAAATTTTCAAATCTCTAAAAATCTCCACACCATTTTAGGATTTCCGTCAATATTTTTAAATATATTCTGCCTCCTCAAATTGATTTTATAACATAAATTAGCAAATGTTGCTTTTGTCTTTTATGGGCTCCTTATACCCGTGTCGTATGCATCACTAAGGCAACCTTCAACTCCTCCTAGTGTTTGTGTTACCCTGTAGGTATATACTTCCGAGGTAACGGCACTGGTATCACACCAACTACCCCATGTTCTTGTTCCAATGTGTCTATAGAATGAACCATCATCGGTACGGTATAGACCATTTGAGTCCCCGGCAAATGTCCAATTGACATGTACCTCGAAATTATATACATTATCGGAAGCGGAAATGCCCGTAATGGGACCGCCATAACATATGGACCTGAGGTTTTTATTTGCACCAAGGGACCCGGCATCTCCAGGAGAAGGCAAATCAAGAACAGCGTCAAAATTCAGTGAATTTCGGATATAAGTCCCTGTACTCAGGGCATTTTCACTTGAGTAGTCCAGGTCAGTGGTCGTTTCTCCTGCACTGGAAGTATACAGGAATGTAAGTGTATCTGATCCACTTCCACTATCATAACTTGCAGTTCCTCCTGAATTTAAACTAAGGGTTGGTGTACCTGAAACATTTACTGCCTCAGAAAACCTGACTTGAATGGGTATAGTGTAACCAACAGAATAAAATCCATTAAGATTGGAAGATGTTACATATAAAACCGTAATAAGTTTTTTTAGACCCGGATCAGATGCACTTACACAGCTTTCATAGTCACTGCTGTTAAATGCTACTATCCTGTAATAATATATTGTATCTCCATCTACAGAAGTGTCATCATACAATGTAGTTGCTCCACCTGAAACACTGTCCAGCAAACTATAATTACTTTCATCATTTATTGACCTGTATATATCATAACCGGCTGCACCTGTAACTTCATTCCAGCTCACTGTTATCATATCATACTCACTATCCGTTGCAGTAACACCGGATGGAGTAATCATTCCCGGCAAAAGCATGTCCCTACTCCCACCAAGAGAATACTTAGAATTTGGCTCGGGCAGGGTTGGATTGGCTTCAACGCCAATTGAGTTTACTATGGAGCCATTGGGTGACAATGCCGAAATGCTGGAATAATCAAGATCCGGGGCAAATTCACCATCACCGGCGACATAGGTAAAGGTAAGGGTATCCGTTCCGCTTCCGCTTTGATAATCCGCTGTGCCCCCCGAGTTCAAAGACAATGTTGGTGTTCCCATCACATTAACAACACATGAAAAGAGAACTTCAATTGCTATGGTAGATCCAGGGCAGTATGTCCCGTTTGAATCCGGGGAAGTGACACTGACAATCCCCGGATCATTAATTGTCATAAATCCGTTTGGGGATGTATATGCACTTAAAGTATTTCCCGCCAAGTCCGTTATGGACGAAGTTGCCCGTATTTTATAGTTTGTCAGTCCAGTTAGAATTTCAGGAGTAATGGTAAAAACACTATTGGACGCATTATATACAGGGTCACCGGATATGGGTACACAGGTGACAAAATCATCACTGGAAACCTGAAGACTTCCGGAACAGGTACTGTCAGAGCTTGTAGTAACAGTACTTGGATCTACCCCCTTATTGAGGGTGATTGTTATAGTTGAGTCGGGCTTAATGGACCCGCTGCCGTCTGATGGACTGGTCGATGAAACCGTTGGGATTAGATCATCACGTGTCAGTGAGAGGCTGCTGTCACTGGAGATATTGTTTTCACCATCAAAACAGATCTTCACCACATTTTCACCTGCATTAAGGTCATTGACATCTATGGTGGAAGTAATAATTGCATTTTCCGTTGAATATGTTCCGGACAAGTTGGCCCCTGTTGTTAAATCTGTACCTGTACTGCAGAGGCTGCCCAGTTTTAATTGATATTCACCCCTTTTTGAACACTGCCATTGTACGGAGGTTAACGTATTTCCATTGACACTGAGGTATGAATACTGGGGCGGATCAACAGTAAGGAGCGGTGCATTGCTATCGATGGTAAAATTTGCCGTATGAATGGAACTGGTATTTTTTGCAAGGTCCTGAACAATATACTTTAGCTGGTAATCCCCATTGCCAAGGGCACCAACCTGGAATTGTACTGACGAGTTGTCGATGACCGTACCGCTTCCTGAAAAGTCCGGATCAGCCACTGGAGAAATACCAAGGTTATATGATATCTTAGATCATGAAAAATTATCGGAGCAGGAGATTGATACTGTTTTGGAAGTGGGATAAATACCTCCATCAATTTCAGGATTTATGGTTGCCACCGGGGAAATACTGTCCGATGCCACTGTTGCCGTTAAGATCGAATCCTGCATAAAATCGTCCCTGACGATGATGCACAGTTTCTTTTGTTCATCTGTAGAAGAAAAACGTGTATAACAATTAGATGTACCGGTATTATAGCCGCACACCTTAAATGTGTCGGGGGTATTTGCATAAACACGTTTAAAGCCGATACTTTCGTCTATGGTACATGTATCCGTTTCATCAACGAGTTTCTTCTGATAATAGCCGTCATTATCTGCAACCCACTCAACATCAATATCTTGATCCGGCTGTATGTATAGTCCGGACAGAGAAGTTAATGATATTACAAGGCCCGTACTGGCACTCCCCAGGTCAAGATTCGTTGAAACAAGCGCACCTTTATTGTCCCTTATATCCACGCCGATATTCACATTAAAACCGGCCTGTATAGTATCAGGCAGTGTATAGGTTATTCTGCTTGTACAAATACACCCATCCCATTCATCTGTCTGGTTTGAAAAAGTCCCTATATCGGATTTAAAATTAAATATAAGTGAATCGCTGTCAACATCCTCCACCTGGATAGTGATCTCATAAACCTGGCTTGCATTGAGGTCATTGGTGTATTCATGATTGGATGAAATATCGATAATCCTGGGAGCACGGTTTGGCTCAAAGTTTACCACGTCACCTAAAAATCCACTTTTACATGAAACAAGTATAAGTAGAATAAATAAAGAAAATAAAAAAACTATGGACTTTTTCATCTTAATCACTCCTTTCCCATGTACCGGCATTATTGATATACTCCAGTGAGTCCCACTGCCCAAGGCCGTCATAGATGACAATGCAAAACTGGTTATCACCGGACGTATAGGTACTGCTGGTAATTTGAGTTACACCGGCAGTATAGCTTAAAACGATTGGTTGTTCAATTAAGTCCTTTATGCAGCGGGTAGAATTGTCGGTTCGAAAATAATACTGATAAAGCCCGTCAGAAATTGCCTCCCATTTGATTTGGATGGGAGTACCAGCGCCCGGTGAGTAGGTCAACCCTGTTGCATTTAATTCAGTCATTATTGGCGGAGGTTTTACCGGCCCAAGGTAGATGTCCCTTACGGTTTGAGCCCCGCTTATGTCACGAACGGTAATACTGATGGTAACATTTTGGCCCGGCGGCAATGTCCCAACATCGGTGAGCTGGTATGTGGCATTGCCAATAAATGTATCAACATCCTGCCTCACCGTAACCTTGTTGCTGAAGATGCCATCCTCATCAGAACCGGTGATGTCTGAGGAATATAAAAACTCAACATTTTCACTTTCCGGCTCATCTGCTTCAACACAAATTAAGAAGCGGTCATTAGGTAAAAGGTGACCACCCGGCGTAAATACATTATAATCAGAATCCAGTATCTCCACATTACGTATAATGGGAGAGCCATTGGGCTGAAAGTTATTTACCTCATCCAAAACAGCATCACCACAACTCACTACTGTTAATACACACAGAATGAAAAACAATAAATATGGGCATATATATTTTTTGCTAATAACCATTTCCACATCTTTAAAACAAAATATTTTTATTTTTACTTATTGAAACATAAATCCGCAGGGGCACCAAAAAGATTATCAATTTGTACAACTATCACATAACCCTAATCTTTTAACTCATCATGTTTTATGAACTGGAGATACTTATATTGAATAATATATAGTAGTATGATTACATTTTCAATAAAAATGTCAATAAAAAAAACCTAAAGGGGTTTTTTTTAATATTAGATAACTAAAATTTATCAACAAATCACAGTAAACTGTTTCCTTTTAGCCATTATAGACATTATCAATAAAAGATTTTTATTGCTTCAGATAAAAGTCATTATATAACAAGGCGCTCATGGCAACATGGTATAATTTCCTATACACAAAATTTTGCAATTAATTTAAAACAATAGTTTTTTGGCCGGATAGTTCAGGGATTAAATTGTATTCCTTAAGGATGAGTAAAAGCTGGACCTTGTTATTAACAATAAATTTATTATAGATGTTTCTCATATGGGTTTTTACGGTTTCATCGGAAATATCGAATTTTTCTGCAATATTTTTGTTAGACAATCCCTGGATTAGATAGTTAATAATTTCAATTTCTCTACTGGTGACTTTGTATTTTGTCTTTAGCCACTTGAGTCCCTTAACCTCTTTGCCAATCATGAGGTAACCGACGAGGTCGTTAAATTTATCTTTAACTATTTTAAAGTTTGAGTCTAAAACCACTGTTTCGTCAGTATCAGTTTTATAATTGAGCCGGCAGGAAAGGCTTTCATGGCCCTCACGGGCAAGGACTTTTAAATGCTGTTTTATCTCACCGCCTTCTTTTACGATATCAGCAATATCCCTTCCCGCCATTTCTTCCATTGAATTATCAATCATTTCTTCGGTTTTTGCATTTATGCGTTTAATACAGAAATTTTCATCCAGCAAAATAATTGACCTGTCAATATTTGAAAGTATGCATTCACTTACCATTTCCGGTGAAATTTTCAGGTAGTGATACCTTACAATAGAATACCATATTCCGCCAATCCAGATTAAATAATAGAGCTGGAATATTCCCCTAATTTTTAGGTTCATAATTGGCAGTAAATATAAATGAATTACTATTAATATATACGAAACTGTCATTGTCACTGCAATAGTTCTACCCTGCTTTTTTTCTTTATTGGTAGGGGCTGCTTTAGACCATTTAAAAATCAAAATTACTGAAATAATTATACAAACAGCCCTGTAAAGGACGGAAAGCTTAAAGCTAATTGGACTGTATTTAGGAATTATTGCCCAGCTATAACCGGTCCAGATTAGATTGTTTATAAAAATGGGTTCGGCAAAATACCCGTATAGTATTGGGATTACGAAAAGAAAAGGAATTATGTGCAGGACGGGGCGCTTTCTGAAAAAACCGGTTAATTCAAGGGAAAAGTGAAGAACCATGGCGTAGAATAATACGTTTGGAACAAGCACTATTTTTAACCAGAACAAAAACTGTTCCGGTGATTCTGCCTTGTACAGGTATATTGAAAAAAACGACCAAACCGCCATAACGGCACATACGGCTAAAAACAGGTGGTTAGCAGGGGATTTCCTGTTCAGGTTTAACACATATATGCCCATGACGACATAGATAAACACGGAAATTTTTGTTAATATAATTGCTAGAGTCATAATATTATTATATAATGCGAATTAAAAAAAGAATTTTAAATTATGAGTGTTTTGTTTATTTAAATAACAAAATGGTGAATTCTTAAAGATTCAGGACAGCCCTTCGTATGCCATGAGGAATTCCGATGACAAGTATTATATCTTTTGTCACGGTGTCAAGCAAATACAATCTTTTATAGTGTTTTCAAAGAATAAATTACAGCTGACTGTTCACCTGCGCCCCAATACATGAGCTTTCTGATATATTGCAAATTCAGAAAACCACAACTTTAATCCTTTGAAAGTCTTCATGTGACACGGTATCCGCAGTAATATGCAATGAATTCCTAAAAAGCAGTGACACCTCATTTCGAAAACAATTCTTCAATATATGCATATTCGGTGGGGACTAATGTATTGCCGCAACGCCCGCAGCCGATACTCTCAACCTCGGTGTCATAACCGGTTACATCTCCCACGAGCATTAATCCTTCTTCGGTTTTTACAACCATTCCGGTTTTATAGCGGGTATCTTTTTCTGCCTTGTGCCAGGTTAACTTATCTTTTAATTTATTCAGGTCCATGACAATATATTTCTATTTTATTTGTTCAAGAAGTTCATTATAAAACTTTTCTGCCAGGTACGAACTGCGGACAAAGGGGCCCGAAGCAACTGACAAAAAACCGATTGCTTTTGCTTCGGCTTCATATTCCTTAAAAATATCGGGGTGAATATATTCCTGCACGGGATAATGCAAAGGAGAAGGACAGAGATACTGGCCAATGGTTATCATCTGGCAGCCGGCGTCATGTAAATCCTTCATAACTTTTCTCATTTCATCAAATGTTTCACCAAGGCCCAGCATAAATCCAGATTTCACCAATGCAGTTTTTATCTTTGCAGTGTATTCAATTATTCCCAGTGACCTTTTATAGTCAGCCTGCGGGCGAACAGACATGTATAGTGATTCAGCCGTTTCCATATTATGAGATAGAATATGAGGTTCTGCATGGAGAACTATATCCAGTAAATCTGTTGATCCGCCAAAATCGGGAATTAGAAGTTCAACACCAACACCGGGGCACCTTTCTTTAATTGCTTCAGTTACCCTGGCAAAATGTTCCGCACCCCCGTCATTTAAATCGTCCCTGGTAACCGAAGTAACAACTACAAATTTTAATCCCAGTTCACTAACCTCTTCAGCAACCTTTTCCGGTTCATCAATATCAAGCGGTAATGGTTTTGCAGCAGAGACTCCACAGAAAGAACAATTTCGGGTACAGTTTTTACCCATTATAAGGAGTGTTGCCACGTTCTTTGAAAAGCATTCACCCATATTTGGGCACAGGCCTTCTTCGCAAATTGTATGGAGATTTCTCTTGCGCAGGCCGGTGCCAACACCCATTACTGTTGCGTCAAGGGGCAGCCGTTTCCTCAGCCATTCCGGTTTTTCCAGGGGTTTTTTGTTGTGAGTTTCAGACAAAACTTTCCTCACATATTTTATGTAGGTTTTTTAAATCCCAGCCGCGTAAAATATTTCTCAGGTATGAGTTCCGGTTTTTTATAGAAATGCCACGCGCAGGGCGCTTCATGGTCATCAGTATATTCAGTTACCCACATGGGATAACCGCCCCACTCAAGTGGCATTATTTCATTTACTGCGCAGTGGATACAATAGTATGGGACACCCTTCTTTCCCCAGCAAAAATCATGCCCCTCCTTGGTTACACCAAAATTATAAGGGGGACCAATACGAGAGGGCGTTCCGTCAACGGGGTCACCCCGTCTCATGCGCCCACCGCTTCCGCATGGGTCCATTTTTATGGTAAACCTGTCCTCTTCTTCAATCACTTCCAGTTCTCCGTCCTGTTTGGGTCCGCCCCGGTGGGAACGAAGAATTTCAGCCGTAAGAGCAACCTGGTCTTTCACCGGCATCTTGGTAAAAGCCTTCCATGTCCGGCGCAGCATCCATGTTTCCTGGGTTGACCTGCTCATTTTGTACACGGCTTCATCACCATGCTCTTCACCAATTTTTGTATAGATGTCCCATATCCAGTCACAAAACAGATCGTGAAGCGCCTTTTGCTCGGGAACAAAGTAGCGGGCCAGGTTTTTAGCATCCTCTAAACGACCCTCTTCGATGGCCTCAACAATTGCCTCCTGTGTCGGCTTGCCCAGGTCTTCAACATCGTCGCACCTTACAAAACGGCCAAACATCTGTTTCAGGTTAATCATATTATTTAATCTTTTCCTTAATAGATTTTAATTCCTTTTCAAAATCCCACGTTTCATGTATTTCACCCTTCATCTCATTCTTCTTGATTTTGCCGATTGAGGTTTTAGGGAATTCCTCTTTTGTTATTTTAATGAATGTAGGAAGCTTGAATTTTGCCATCCTTGGCTTACAGTATTCAAGAATATCCTTTTCAGTCATCTTTGATCCGGCAGTGAGATGAATTATTGCCATTACAGCTTCATCCCGAATGGGATCCGGCACCGGTATAACCGCACATTCAGCAATTTCCTCATGGTCATTAAGAACACGCTCAACTTCTGCTGCCGCAATATTTTCTCCGCCGCGCTGAATAACATCCTTTTTCCTGTCTACAAAGTATACATACCCTTCCTCGTCAACCTTACCGTAATCACCGCTGTAAAACCAGTTATCAACGAGCTCCTTTGCAGTTGCTTCGGGATTTTTATAATATTCTTTAAAAAGAGAAATTCCCGGTTCTCCTTTTATTGCTATTTCACCAACCTCACCGATTGGCATTTCATTTTTTCGTTCATCATCAATTATCTTTACTTCCATGCCTGCATTTGGAAAGCCCACAGAACCGCGCCTGTGCTCTCCCCATATTGGCATAATTGTGCAAGGCGCCAGCGTTTCAGTGAGGCCATAGAGGTCTATTAATGTTGTATTAAACCTTCTTTCAAATTCATTCCATTCCTCATCTGAAATTGAAATAGCGTAGGGACAGCGCCACATTTTGCTTTCACCGTCAAGCGGATGTTCGGGCTGATTAAGAACCATTAGAGCAGTAGCAGCCACATGAGAACAAATGGTCACATCATACTGTCGCACCATTTCCATATATTTCGAAGCACTGAACACTTCACAAAGCACCATGCTTGCCCCTGCAGTTAAACAGGGATACCATGATATACACTGTGCATTTACATGAAAAAGCGGAAGTACCAGTATATAACGGTCTTCGGGCCGAACTGAAAAACTTCTCATACAGACATCACCTATATAAAGCATATTTGCATGGGTATGGAGAACGCCCTTAGGCCGTGCAGTGGTTCCCGATGTAAACATCATCTGGGCTATATCCATTGAGTCAATTTCCACTTCTTTTAAATCGGGTGATGAATTGTCGATTACTTCATTCCATACATGTGTATTTTTTATTGGCTTTTCAGAACGATATATTAATACGTCTTTAACAGTAGGACATTTCTTGAGTGCCTTTTCAAATTCACCATAAAACTGCTCTTCTGTGACAACCATCTTCGTCTCTGAAAAACTAAGCTTATATTCAAGGTCATCTGCAACATCAAAAATAATTGAAGGTATCATTATTGCACCAATTTTAAGACAGGCACTTGCTGCAATGGCAAATCCGGGCGAATTTGGCAGGTGTACCATTACACAATCACCCTTGTCAATTCCCTTGCTTAAATACCAGTTTGCAAGACGGTTCACCTGGTCGTCGAACTGCCTATAAGTAAGGATTTCTTCACCCCCGTCCTTTGGTTTGAAAATCAGAAAGGGCTTATCTCCATGCTGTTTTACTTTTAATTCAATCAGTTTTCGGATATTATTCTTGCGGCCAAGTAGATTGGCGTTACTTGTATTTAGTATACTCATTATTCTCCTCCAAATTCTTCTTAATGCCTAAAGCCCAATAGCTTTTGCTGCCATTTTACGGTGATATGTGGCATCACCGTACATTACCTCACCGGCTTTTGCCCTTCTTGAATATAGCTGCATTTCCTGCTCTTCCATGAAGGCTGAACCGCCCCCCACCTGGTGGCCGTTCTTGCAGATCCTCCTGTAGGCATCACTGGCAAAACCCTTGGCAGAAGCTATGAACAGTTCATTAGTATTTTTCTCGTCAATAAACCATGCTGCTTTATAGGCCATATACCTGCTTCCGCTAAGGTCCATGAGCATATTCGCGCAGTGGTGCTGTATGGCCTGAAATTTCCCTATGGGCTTGCCAAACTGTTCCCGGTCAATGGAATAGTTCACGGTAAGGTCAATGACAAACTGTCCGCCACCAACCATCTCACCCGACTTTGCAACAGCGCCGATTTTAATGACTTTTGTCAATATTTCAAATCCCTTGTCAACCTCGCCGATTAATGCATTGCCATCAACTTTAACGTCCTTAAAAATTACTTCATACTGTTTATCTCTTGCCACAACCTGGATGGCGTCCATGGTAATACCGCTGCTTTTGGCATCCACAAGGAAGAGAGAAATACCCTCTTCAGACAGGTTATCGCCACTGGTACGGGCGGATACGACAAAGTAATCAACGGAATTAGCGTACTGCACAAACATTTTTGTGCCGCTGAGTTTATATCCGTCACCATCTTTGACGGCCTTCATCTCAGCCC
>JBHPHB010000022.1:0-24765 GCA_042569985.1 Spirochaetota bacterium
GCCCCTTTGGACAATACTTCCATTTGCGGGGATTATCATTCAGGTTAACAGTACTGGTTCAATAATTTTTGATAAAATGGAATTCCAGGGACTTGGCCCGGTTTTAATTCTTGTGGGATTTATATTGAATGCAGCAGTACCTCCACTCAGTGCCTGGCTGCCCGATGCATATCCACAGGGAACAGTAACAGGTAGTGTGATCATGACAGCTTTTACTACCAAGAGTGCCGTTTATGTTTTGGCAAGAGCTTTTCCCGGTGTTGAGCTCCTGGTGTGGATGGGAGCTATTATGGCAATTTACGGCATAATATTTGCAGTTATTGAGAATAACATTAGGAGGCTTCTTGCTTATCATATTATCAGCCAGGTGGGGTACATGGTATGTGGTGTGGGCCTGGGAACAGAAATGGCTATTAATGGTGCTACGGCACATGCCTTTTGTCATATATTATACAAAGCCCTTCTCTTTATGGGAGCCGGTGCTGTTCTACAGATGGCTGGTACGGCAAAGATTACCGACCTCCAGGGGAGAGGCCTGTATAAAAAGATGCCCATAACATTAATACTCTACATGGTGGGCGCCCTGTCAATATCAGGTGCACCACTGTTTAATGGATTTATCAGCAAGTCCATGGTTGTTTCTGCCGCAGGTGCAGCGCACAGGCCTATCATAGAGATATTCCTTCATCTTGCATCAGTTGGTACTTTTTTATCCGTAGGTTTAAAGCTTCCCTGGGGAACATGGTTTGGCCATGCCGATGGTCCTGTTGAACCCATAGAAGCAAAGGAACCCCCTAAGAATATGATTATTGCCATGGCCCTCACGGCACTTGCCTGTATTGTTACCGGCATTTATCCAAAAATTCTATATGATATTTTACCACATGCTGTTGACTATCATCCTTTTGCGGGATACCATGTTATAGGAACACTTCAATTAATGATTATGACAGGTGCGGGATTTTGGATATTGCTGAATAAATTGCATGTATATGAAAAAATAAGTTTGGATACCGATTGGTTTTACCGTAAAGGTGCAGATCTTTTAATGAAGTCTTTTTATGGCTTGACCAGTTTTAGGACGATCGTTCAGGGAAGATTTGTTAAGATGCTTGATGGCATAAACAGGGTAAGCCAGAATCCGGTATACTATTCGAGGTCGATAATTAATAAAGATGTACCAAAGGTTGAATTATTTGATGCAGATATTTATAAAAGCCAGGTAGGTGCAGGAGTAATAGCATCTTTGGCAATATTTATATTGTTTGTAATAATATTTATTGTAAATTCTGTTATTAAATAATAATTAATCTGGTTAATCAGGTAAAATATAACTTCTTATACTTCCAATTCTCAATCAGATAAAAAATATTAATGTCACAAGAATAAATATTGGTATGAGAATGGGTATGGAATACTTTATTAGATATCCGAAAAAGCTGGGCATTTTTATTCCCGCTTCCTCTGCAATTGATTTAACCATAAAATTTGGTGCATTTCCAATGTAAGTGTTTGCACCCATAAAAACTGCTCCTGCAGCAATTGCCTGGAGATATATATTTTGAGATTTAATAAGGTTCATTACAGCTGTAGATTCAGGCATGCCTGAGAAGAAACTTCCCAGGGCAGTATTGAAAAATGTTAAATATGTTGGCGCATTATCAAGAAAGCTTGAAAGAATTCCCGTTACCCAGAAATAGTGTACCGGCTTTTGAACTGCTTTTACTAAAAAGGCAAGGGCACCGTTTTCTCCTGCTTTTAAAATGGCAAGTGCCGGTATAATACACATGAATATTCCGGCAAACAGGTATGCAACCTCTTTTATGGGGAACCAGTTAAAGTTATTATTTTCCCTTATCTCTTTTTTGGTGGTTGCAAGAGAGAGTAAGCCCATAAAAATAAGGAATCCGTCTCTCAGGAGGTTCTGAATTGACTGGTGTGTGCCGAAAATGCTCACATCGCCTAATTTTGCAATGCCGCTGAAGAGAACTCCTGCAACAACTCCCCCTAAAAATATGAAATTGTGAAGTCCCTGTATACTTATGGGCTCTTTTTCACCCACAACCATTTTGGATTTATCCTCTTTTCGATAGTATATTGTATCAATAATAAAGTATACTATTAAGAGAAGAACTAATGCAAAGCCCATATGCGGCAAGAGGTTCGTAAGTGTCCAGAAGAATGGTACGCTGTGAAGAAAACCAAGAAACAGTGGTGGATCTCCCAATGGTGTTAAAGAACCCCCTATATTACAAACAGTAAATATAAAAAATACGATTGTATGTACTTTATGTTTTCTCCAATCATTTGATTTTAATATGGGCCGTATGAGCAGCATTGCAGCTCCGGTTGTTCCTACCCAGGAAGCTATTGCAGATCCTATGAGCAGGATTAATGTATTAACTATGGGGTTGCCCTTTAATGTACCTCTTATATGTATTCCTCCGGAGATGGTAAAAAGTGCCCAGAGAAGTATTATAAAGGGTATGTAATCAAGTATGTATATGTGAAGTATTTCGTGTATTGCAACGCCCTTGTAAACAAGAAGAAATGGCACGGCAAATAACAGGGCCCAAAAAGCTGAAATTTTTGGGAAATGGTGGTGCCAGAAACTTGGAGCAATTAATGGAAAAATCGCAATTGATAATAAAATCCCCGCAAATGGAAGTATTGTCCAAAGGGGCAGCTCGGTTCCAAGGTTAGTTTTGTGCTTAACCTTACCTTCTTTGTGAGTATCCGTTTTCTTGAGGTTAACCGTTTTTTTGTGTATAGATTCCTTTTTTTGTATAACCTTGTCGTTTTTTATTAATATATCTTCAGCAATTATTATTGTTGGAAAAAGATTTGCCACTATTAGAAGTATCAGTATTGCTAAGCCGGTGCTTTTCATTTAATATACCCCTTGTCATTCGTATTTCAAGTTTCATTTCGAATTATTGATAATATAAAAAATTGATTTAACTGATTATTCGAGTTTATTGCAGAAAAATAAATTGTGTACCAATAATTTTGCAAAAAAAAAATGTAAAATAACATTAATAATGATGACCTATTTCTGATATTTCAAACAGAGTTTTACTGTCAAGTAAATATTACTAAATTTATAATTTTTGATGTTGATTAACTTTTTTATGAAAATTATTTGACACATAAATACTTATGAAAAAGAAATAATTATAGTTGACGCAAAGATAAATGTTTTGTTGGATGAAGTTTGAAATCTACTCTATTGCATGTTGATATCCAAAAAATAATAATAAAATTACATCATGGTTAACTTAAAGAAACATATAAGAGATAAGGATGTTCAGAAGAATGACATAAATGTGAAAAGCATGTCCTTTGATGACTACCATGACCATGGTGGAAATGATGACCTTCGGGGCAAGGTTGAAATTCTATCATGGGTAATTGACAATAGCACATTTCCCACATTTGCCATAGATAAAGATCATAAGGTCATCCTGTGGAATAAAGCCTGTGAAGTACTAACAGGTTATAATGCTGATGAGGTGGTTGGTACCAGTAAGCATTCACATATTTTTGAGTTAGAAGAAGCCCCGGTCCTTGCTGATCTAATAATTGATAACCTGAAAAAGGATAAAATTGAAAAAAAATATGGCAAGTTTTTAAAGAAATCTTTATACAGCATGGATTCATATGAAGGAGAGGCCTGTTTTAAGAATATAAAAAGTGATGATAAATGGCTTCTATTTTCCGCCGGTCCTATTAGAAATTCTAAGGGAAAAGTAATCTTTGCGGTTCAATCATTAATAGATAAAACAGATGATAAAGAAAAGGAAAAACAAAACAGGGACCTTGATGAAAAGCTTACCTCCCTTTGTTCAACCTGCATGGCACTTAGCAGTTCATTGGATAAGGAAGACTGGCTCAATTCTGCAATAATGGATATCTCTAAGAGCCTCTTGGTTGATTGCCTCTGTCTTTTTATACTTGAATCATTCGGTAAGTTTAGTTTAAAGTTTTCACATGGTATTTCTGATGACCTTGCCGGTAAGCTGAAAGTAATTGGGAAAAACAGTAATATTGGAAGGGTTGCCCAAAAAGGGGAACTTGTTATTATCGAAGATACTACAATAACAACCCGGGGTGAGCAGGGCCTTTTTTCAAGTGAAGGCTTCAGTTCCCTTGCTTTCCTGCCAATATGGGCAAGGATGGGAAACCTTTTTGGGGTTATTATAATAGGGAGTAAAGGGGAAAAGATATTTTCAGCTAATGAAATTAAAATATTTAAGCTCATTGGCAAAAGGATTGGCATTGCAATTGAAAATATCATGTTTTATGACCATTACAGGAAGCTTGGAGAAAAGTATAATCTTTTATTTGACACTGATCCCAATCCCATTTTTATTTTAGATGATAATTCTTTTAATGTATTAGATATTAACAGAAGGGCGATTGAATGTTATGGTTTTGAAAAAAATGAGATAATCGGAAAGTCCTTTCTTGAGCTTGGTGATGAAGATGATGATGTTGTTGAAAACGGTTTAAAGAAACTTGAAGATGGCCAGTGTACATTTTTCTCCAAGAAGAGACACTACAAGAAGGGGAAACGTCCCTTTTATGTGAATATTAATGTTTGCCATGACAAATATATGGACGGACATGCTTTTATTGCCACAACCACCGATGTCACAGATAATGTGGAAAAGGAAGCCAAACTGATACAGGCCAGTAAAATGACCACCCTGGGTACAATGGTTGCCGGAATGGCTCATGAAATTAATCAGCCCCTCAATGTAATCCAGGTGGGCGTTGATTTCTTTTTAAAAAAGATTAAAAAAGGAGAGCCCATTGAGGAGGAGGAACTCCGTGCTATTTCAAATGAGATGAATAACAGCGTTAACAGGGCAACTTCAATAATTAATCACATGAGGGCTTTTGCCCGCCAGTCGGATGTGGCAAGAAGTAAAATTAATATTAATGATCCCATAAATGATGTTTTCAAAGTTTTGGGCCAGCAGATAAGAGTGCACCAGGTAGAACTTGATCTTAATTTACAGGAAGATTTGCCTCCAATAATGGCGGACCATAACAGGTTGGAGCAGGTCTTTATGAATCTCATTACAAACGCAATATATGCCCTTGACAAAAAGGCAATAAAACTTGGTAAAACAAAGTGGAAAAAAATGCTTGCTATCAGATCGTATCTTGATAATGATAATATTGTTGTAACTGTTTCTGATACGGGGATTGGAATGTCAGAAGTGGTGAGCAGTAAGATATTTGAGCCATTTTTTACCACAAAAGTAGTTGGTGAAGGTACTGGTCTTGGGATGAGTATAAGTTATGGAATAATAAAAGATTATAATGGTACCATAATTGTTGAAAGCGAAGTTGATGAAGGTACCATATTTATGCTGCAGTTTCCAGCATGCCATTAGGATGATGATTAGTTGGTATGATAAAAATTTTACTTATTGATGACGAAGAATCGATTGTGAATGTATTGTCTTTGTCTCTCAGAAGTGACGGTTATGATGTTGTTACGGCCTATAACGGAGAGGAGAGCCTGGGTGTCTTCGAAAAGGAGTCGCCTGATATAGTAATAACAGATTTAAAAATGCCCGGCATGAATGGCTTTGAAGTCTTGAAAAAGATGAAAGAGCTTAATCAACAGGTGGAAGTTATTGTTATTACAGGCCATGGAGATATGGATTCGGCTATTGAAGCTCTTCAGATTGGAGCATCGGATTTTATTAATAAACCGGTTAGGGGTGACGCATTGACAATTGCTCTTGACAGGGCAAAGGATAAAATATTAATTAGACAACAGTTGGAGGATTATACACAAGACCTGGAAAACATGGTTCAGATGGCAACAGATGAGTTGAGAAGGAAGTCTGAACTGCAAAGCAAACTCATTTCCAGTTCAAATGACGGCGTCATAGCAACTGATGAAACAGGTAATATTGTAATCTATAATCCGGGAGCTTCAAAGATTTTTGGATATTCACGCTCGGAAGTTATTAGAAGTAAAAACATCACCGATCTTTTGCCTCAATTAATAGCCGATGAAATTTGCAAAGGGTTGGATGAGAAAAAGATAAATAAAGACCATCCATGGAAAGAGGTAAATATCACCTCAACTGATGGGGAGGATGTACCGACAAGATTTTCCTGGACTCTTTTAATGGAAAAAGAGCAGTTAATTGGTAGTGTTGTTTTTTTACATGATTTGAGGCAAATCAAGAGACTGGAAAGGGAACTTGTAAAGTCAGAAAGACTTGCCGCTGTTGGACAGACTGTAGCCGGACTTGCACATTATATTAAAAATATTCTTACCGGCTTGAAGGGGGGGTCCTATGTTGCAAATATTGGTTTTTCAAAGAAGGATTTTAAACAGTTAAGCAAGGGGTGGGAGATGATACAGAAAAATATCACTATGATCTCAGACCTTGTATTGGAATTGCTGACATACTCAAAAGATAGGAAACCGGATTATAAAAATATTTCACCTAATGAAATTGCCGAAGATGTTTGCGAATTGATGGATGGAAAGGCAAAGGAAAGTAACATAAAGATTATTCGGGATTTCTCAACAAAAATAAAATTTGTTGCATTGGATCGTCAGTTTATTCACCGTTCTCTTTTAAATCTTGTATCCAATGCCATAGATGCGTGTGTTTTTGATGAAAATGACAAAAAGAAGTATGAAGTCCGGGTTTCAACAAAAGTAAAGAAAGAGGAAGTTATTTTCGAGATTGCCGATAACGGAAGTGGAATGAGTGATGAAGTAAAGTCGAATTTATTCTCATCATTATTCAGTACAAAGATGGGAAAGGGAACGGGGTTTGGATTGTTGGTCACCAAGAAGCTCATAGAAGAGCATAACGGTAAACTTGAATATATATCAGAATTAGAAAAGGGTACTACATTTATAATAACCATACCTTTTATGGTTGTTGATGATAAAAAAAAGAATGTGGAAACCAAAAAATAGATTAAGCACATAAAGAACCATCTTAGGAGGAATTTGTATGGGTAAAAAGGTACTTAGTGTTGATGATGATGCTGATATAAGAACCTTTGTTTTAACTGTTTTAGAGGAGAATAACTATAATCCTATTATTGCAAAAAACGGAGAGGAAGGTCTTGCAAAAGTAAAGGAAGAAATGCCTGATTTAGTTATTCTGGATGTTCTTATGCCAAAACAGAGCGGTATTAAAATGTACAGAGAGCTAAAAACAAACGACTCATTTAAAGATATTCCCGTAATAATCCTTTCGGGCATATCAAAAAGAGTATTCTTGAGATCTCAGGAAGCCCTGACTGAATTTGGCGGTGAGAATGTACCGGAACCTGATGCTTATATTGAGAAACCCGTTGAACCTGATGAACTGGCAGAAATAGTAAAGAAGTTTGTAGGTGAATAAAATTGTTGTGCAATTTTTTACTTGTAAAATTATGTGTAATTATTCGCAAATGAGTTAATTTTATAAATTTTTGGGATATTGTAATGGAAATGAAAATGAAAAAAATATTGTTTGTAACTGAATTTGAAGAGCTATGGTTTGATGCGTTACAATCAATAATGACTCTTGATAAAGCAGGTTTAAATCATGTTGTTTTTCTACATGTTATACAAAGAGATAAAGTAGCCATGCATCGGGGTGTTGGCTATCACAAGAGTGAAGAAATTAAACTAAAAGAAATGGCCAATGTCCGTTTTATTGACTGGGCCGAAAGCCTGTTTGAACAGGGGCTTGAAGTAGGCGCCCATATTGTTGTTGGTGACGTTGTCCCGAAAATAATATCAACAGTTAAAGATGAGGGTGTAGACCTGATTATAACCAGGTTCCATAAGAGAAGTAAGCTTAAAGATCTCTATTCCGATTCTGAAATAGTTGATGTGATACGAAGGACTTCCACTCCAATTCTTGTACATAAATATAAGCTTGAATCCGGCAAAACAAATGATGAACCTTTCCGGATTCCCCTGTTAGCTATTGATTGGTCTACTGAATATCAAAAGTCTATAGATTTTCTGCTTGGGATTAAGGATATAGTAAAGAAAGTTCAGGTGGTACATGTCTTAAGCGAGAAGAGTTTTGGCGGATCAACTGCCATGGAGGTTCAAAAGCACAGGAAGGAAAACAGGGAAAAACTGGAAGAGATATGTGAAATATTTCTTAAGGAAGGAGTAGAAGCAGAGCCTCATCTATATGTTGGTGATACAGTTGATCAGATTGAAAAGGCAGCAAAGGAAAGGAATGCAAGTTTAATTGTAGTAGGAGTAACAGATAAAGGGCCTATCAAAGATAAACTTTTAAGCAGTGTTCCAAGTAAACTTTATAAACATTCAAAACTCTCAACCTTATTTATACCTTTGGAAAAGGGAAACTAGTAAAGTAAATAAATGTAAAGACAGGATTTGGAAGTGATTGGTATTAAAAGAATTCTTTATTCATCTAACTTAAAACAGGGCGAACTTGATATTAATGTATTAAACAGTATACTTCCAATTTTAAACATGGGAGTTGAAAAAATTGTTTTTTCATCTGGTAATCCCGATGGGCAATGCATGGATGAGTTAAAAAACAAAAATATCAAGACGGTATTAGAGAACATTGGAAAAATATCAGCGCAGAAAATTTTGAATTCTGCTGAAAAAAATAAAGCGTCCCTCATTATTGTAAATCTCGATATGCAAAACCGTAAGTCCCGGTCATTTGGCATCATCAGAAAATTGATAAGAAATACAGATGTGCCGGTCCTCTTCATTAAGAGCAATGATTGTATTGATGGTCTTTCCGATAAGGGTATTTTCTCAAGTATTATTTTTGCCACAAACTGGACTGATGTTTCAGAAAGAGCTTTTGGATATCTTTTGAGATTAAAAGATATTATCGGTATTCTGGATATTGTAAATGTTGTTGTTGAAAAGCTCACCAGGGGTGAATTGAGCCGTCTCAAGGAAAGGTTGGCAATAGTAAGGAAGAAATGCCTTGATGAAAAAATTGATGCGGAGACACACGTCTATGCCGGAGATACTGCAGAAGAGATAATTACGGCGGTTAAGGATTATAAGGGGACCATGCTCTTTATTGGAGGGAGAACCAGGAAATCCCTGTTTAAAAGAATTTTAAAATTTAGTTCATCATATAAAGTTGTTGAAGAAGCTAATGTTCCCGTATTTATCGTTCCTTGATTTTGGAATTTAAGTACAGGTTCATAATGTATATTTTATAGATTGAAAGAATGCAACAACAGAGAGGAATTCATTTTAGTTCCATTCCTGTTATCTTACAGTAAGCAACTTTCAGCCATATATTGTAACAATTGGATATTATCAAATATTAGGAGGAATCATGGAAGTTACTCTTCTAATAGAAGCGATGGATACATCTTTTAATCTTATTGAAGATGCCAAAAAGCAGGCAGTTGAACTACTGGATTCTGCCGTTAGGTTAACATCTGAGACAAGGACAATCGAAGAAAAAAAAGTCCATGCCCTTGTTAAAGGGGCTCAACAGAGGAGTTCAAGGGTAACCAAGTTTATCTCTACATTTTTCTTTTTGTTTGGATTCTGGCTTATCCTATCGGGCAAGTTTGACATTTTTCATATTACCCTTGGGGTTATATGCTCGGCAATAGTTGCTTCATATACCCACAACTTGCTTTTTCATAATGTCAGGATTGGTGATTTTAGATTGATCCTCATTCGTTTAGTAACATATATACCCTGGCTTATTTACCAGATTGCACTGTCGAACTTTCATGTTATGCGCCTGGTCTTGTCTCCCAAGATGCCCATTGAACCCCAGATCATTAAGTTTACCACCAAGCTTGAAAGTGACGTTTCATGGGTAACCCTGGCCAATTCAATAACGCTTACACCGGGAACAATAACAATAGACATAAAAGACAGAGAATTTTATGTCCATGCGCTATCCAAAAAGGTTGCAGATGATTTACTCTCCGGTGAGATGGAAGATAAGGTAGCCCATGTTTACATGGAAGCAGATCATATATATGTGCAGGATGTTTTAGATGTAGCTCCCATTTTTGGTAAACTCAGGAAGGGAGTTTTCTAGGTAATATATATCTCCGGAGAATGACATGATAAAAGAAAGTGATGATATAATAATAAAGGCCCTGGCAAGGGTTGTTATCCCTTTTATTCAAATATATGCACTTTATGTTATTATGCACGGCCATTATAGCCCGGGGGGGGGCTTCCAGGGCGGTGTAATTCTTGGAGCAAGTATAGTGTTACTTGTAGTGACTTACGGCATAAAAAAAGCAAAGGTTTCAAACAGGTTCCTTTCAATATTCAGTAGCGCGGGAGTACTTATGTATGCAGGCATAGGACTGCTCTGTTTAATCCTTCTTGGAAATTTTTTAGATTATAATAAGCTGGCTGCAATATTACCTGTTAAGCCCGCAATGGCACGCTCCCTGGGAATTCTCGGTGTTGAACTTGGTGTGGGTTTTGCTGTTATGGCGGTTATGGTATCAATATTTTATGTAATATCAACCGGTGGAGATCTTTCTGATATAGATGGAGAAGATTAATTTTTTTGAGGTTTAAAAGATGATTGATTATTTTTACGGAATTGGAATTAGCCTGTGTGCTATAATATTTTTTGTCCTCTACCGTGTTGTTTTCGGCCCCGGTGTATTTAACAGAATTGTGGCGTTATCTGCAATTGGAACAAAGACTTTAATTCTCCTCCTCGTTATGGGATTTATATTTAACAGGGTGGAGATGTTTATTGATATAAGTATTGTCTATGCACTCCTTAACTTTATTGGAACAGTTGCCGCTGCCAAGTACCTGGAAACTCAGGGGGAAGAATAATGGATTTAGTATTAAACATTTTATCGATAATTTTTCTTGCAGGAGGACTGTTTTTCTTTTTAACTGCAACTATAGGTCTTCTGCGTCTACCCGATTTTTTTACAAGGCTCCATGCCACGGGGAAGGGAGACACCCTGGCCGTTTTTTTGTCTCTCCTGGGTTTTAGCTTTTACCTGGGATTTACCCTGACAAGCTTAAAAATAATTGTTATCGCAATATTTATGGCCCTGGCCCAGCCCACGGCAACACATGCCATATCAAGGGCAGGATTTAGAAGCGGACTAAAGCCCTGGAAAAAAGAGGAGGAAGAAGAATGATTGTTGTTTTTGATATCATATTGTTGCTGTTTGTTTTAATATGCGCCATTGCAGCAATAACTGTAAAAGACCTTTTAAGCTCGGCAGTTATTATGGGAGCATATTCCTTTTTTATGTGCCTTCTTTGGACAAGCATGGGGGCCGTTGACGTGGCATTTACAGAAGCTTCAGTTAGTGCCGGCATAGGTACAATTCTTTTTATTGCCGCAGTCAGTAAAACAACAAGGAGGTCAAAAGATTGAAAATATTAGGCCTTATAATTGTTTTGGTTACATCAGGTTTTCTTGTATATGGAACTCTGGATATGCCGGGTTGGGGTGACCCGGAATCTCCGGCAAGCAAACATGTTTCACCTTATTATATTACAAAAACTATGGAGCATACAGCTACACCCAATATAGTGACCTCTGTCCTTGCTGATTACAGGGGCTTTGATACCCTGGGGGAAACGGCAGTAATTTTTGCTGCGGGAATGGCCTGTCTCTTGATTTTAAGAAGACGGAGGAAAGAATAGTGTCAGTCTTGGATTTTATTATAAGTAAATACAATTTCTGGTTTTATATTATTCTGATGATGCTGGGGTTTTACACTATGATTATTAAAAAGAACCTGGTTAAAAAAGTTATCGGAATGAATATTTTCCAAACTGCAATTATCCTCTTTTATGTATCTATTTCCAGCAAGAAAGGGGGGACCTTGCCCATCCTTGAAAATGGCCATGCAGCGGGTGACCAGGTTGTTAATGTTTCAAAATACCTTAATCCCCTACCGCACGTACTTATGCTAACTGCAATCGTTGTGATGGTTGCAACGTTGGGTGTTGCCCTTGCAATTGTTATTAAGATATATAACAGATATGGAACATTGGAAGAGAATGAAATTCTCGATATTCTAAAGAGGAAAAAATGAACGAACAAGCACCAATTCTCATTATTGTTATTCCTTTGATATTTGCTTTTATCAATCCCCTTATCGGGCGTATTAAAAAGGAACTATGTTTTTACTGGGCAGTTTTTGGCCTCATGCTTTCCTCGTTTTTTTCAATTACCACACTTGTGGAAATTCTAAATAATGGTGTAGTCCGTTACCGCCTGGGTAACTGGAGCCCCCCCTGGGGAATAGAGTATGTATTAGACCATTTCAATGGAGTTATGCTGGTAATAATCAGCTTCATTTCATTAATAACAGCAATATATGCCAAGAGCAGCATAGAACGGGAAGCGCCCGGGAAAACGGTTTATTTTTATACGGTATACCTTCTCCAGGTGGTGGGTTTTCTGGGAATTACGGGAACCGGTGATATGTTTAACCTCTATGTTTTTCTGGAGATTGCATCTCTTTCCGGTTATGCGCTAATTGCAATTGGTGAGGACGGGGCACCCCTGGCAAGTTTCAGATATATTATTATGGGGACCATTGGTGCATGTTTCTATCTCATCGGAGTGGGGTATATATACATTATGACAGGATCGTTGAACATGGGAGACCTGTCAAAATTATTGCCTGCTGTAATGGGTACAAATGCCATGCTTGTTGGTTTTGCTTTTCTTATAGTTGGGATTTGTCTTAAAATGGGATTGTTCCCCCTACACCTGTGGCTGTCCGATGCTTATACACACGCTCCTTCGTCAGTTAGTTCTCTACTTGCACCGTTGTTTACAAAGATTTCAGCTGCAGTTATTATTAGGGTAATGTTTAAAATATTCAGCCCTTCCTTTTCAATAGATGTATATCCTGTTACTGAGATCCTTGGTTGGGTCGCATCAATTGGAGTCATTTATGCCGGAATAATGGCTTTGGCCCAGAAAGATCTAAAGCGGATGCTATGCTATTTAATTATTGCTGAAATAGGCTACATAGCTATTGGAATAGCTTCTTCAAACAGGATGGGCCTCACGGGATCGATATTACATATTTTTAATGACGTATTTATGATGGCATGCCTTTTTACTGTAGTTGGAGCAGTTTATTATCAAACAGGGAAAAGAAGTTTAGACGGACTTTTCCAGATGCACCGAAAAATGCCCGTAACCCTTATTGTACTGCTGGTGGGAGCACTTTCAGTTGTGGGAGTTCCTCCTTTCTGTGGTTTTTTCAGTAAGTGGTATTTTATCATTGGATTAATCCAGGCCGGGAAGTGGGTGTTTTTAATAGCAATGCTTGCCAGCAGTTTGATTAATGCCATCCTCTTTTTTAGAATAATCGAAAGGGCATTTGTTGAGCCCAGGGAAGAAGAGGAAGAAGGACATGCTGTCCAGCATGGAGATCACGAAGACGGATACTTTCTGGATAAGATTCCCGTCACAATGATGGTTCCCATGGTAATTACTGCAATTGGTATTATTCTCCTGGGATTCTTTAGCAATACAATTGTAAATAATGTTATTTTGCCATTTATCCCGTCATCTTTTTTATAGTTTCGTGATGAAATAAAATCATATTAAAAGGTATTTGAGAAGTCCCCAATGATAAAGCACCCTAAAATTAAAGAATGGGAAAACAATCTCAAGAGTCTCTTCGATGAAATTGATGACTTTCTGGAAGATAAGTATGGGTCGTTGTACCCGCTTCACCCTGTCAGGCCCCCCAGGGGCACAACATCAAATAAAGAAATGGACGGGCTCTTTAATGTTGGAGCAAGCTTTGAGGCTGGTTTCGGCACGAAGTATGGCCACGGTTATGTAGTGGACATACATATGTCAACATTGGAAAAAGTCCCTGATAAGATTAGGAAGCGTATTGACAGGAATGTAGAAAGATTAATAAAAAAGAAGTTAAAAGTATTTTTTCCGGGACGTAAGTTAAAGGTGGCAAGAGACGGTAATACATTCAAAATTTATGGAGATTTAAAACTGGGTGTAATGTAAATAATTTAATAGATATTTCAATTTACACTGTTATTAACATGAAATTTGAGAAACCCCTATTAATAAGTATTCTTTTCTGACTATAACCCCAATAAACCGTGGATATTTAATAACATAAAATTTAAATTCTACCGATAATAAATCAGAGATTATGTCTTTAAAGGGTCATAAATTGCGATGAGAATATATTTTTCATGGTTTTGTTGCTGTTTCCTTTTAAGTAATATTAAGTTGAAAAATCATTGATATTTAACTAAACTTGAATTATATATTAAACATAGAAGAAAGAATTCGGAATGATGAATTCAGAAAGATGAAACTTTAATCACCGGTAAATTATTAGAATAAAATATAAATGGAAGATACTTAAGAGACTTTTTAATGGGTAAAGACAAAGATAAAATATCAGATGTTCCTGAGATGGAAAATACTGAAACTGTGAATGAGCCGGGTGACACTAAAAAGTCAGAGGCTGCATCTGTGAATAGCCCGGATACCGGGAAAGGCTCAGGGATTACAATTAATATTCCCCGGGAGCTCGAAGAGAAACTGGCAGGGGAATTTAATTTAAATGATATCGGAAAAATTGACTTAAGGGAAGCAGAAAGGATTGCCAATGAGGATGCTTATTTTCTTACAGAGGATGAATTAAAAGAAGGATTGGAGAAAATTGAAGTCATTCCCGATGATGGATTATATGCCGGGGACCCCGGGATAAAGAGTGAAGTTAAATCGGAAATTATAGAAGAGAAAAAGAAAAAACCGGAAGTTCACGTTGTTCCCGCCAAAGAACAGGAAGAGCCTGCCGTTGCCGAGATTGACAGTGTTGTGGATATTACTGATGAAATTGGCGACTTTGAAGGTAAAGCATATGAGGAATACGTGAGGGCCGAGAAAGCCCGGATCAAAGCGCAGGAAGGGCCTCTAGATGAGCTTGTTGATTTGAATTTGGATGATATTAGTATTGAGCAGAATGATGATACCATGCCCGAAACAAAGGAAAAAGTAGAACCCCATGTTCCTACTGAAGAAATTGCTGTTAAAGACAGGGTAAGGCAATATGAAGTGGAGGCAATAAAAGAGGCGCTCCGTGATCTGGATACTGAAGATGAGAAAGTGCTTTCTGAAGAACCGGTTGAGGATGATATTGCTTTAACGGAACCGGAACCGGCAGTGGCTGGTGAAGATTCTGAGATGGTTTATTATGATGAAGAGGATATAATTCCCCCATCTGAATGTAAAGAGAGCATAAGTGTTGAGGCGACAGGTTTAAGAGAAGGTGATTTTATAGATTTCGGGGAAGTTGATTCGCTCTTACCCGATGGTATCGATGAGGTCCACGAAGCATCGGGGGGCGAAGCCGTTTCCGCAGTGGGAGTTGAAACAGAAATTGCAAGGCCATATGCCGGTGATTCTCCCGGGGAAGAAGAGCAGGACAGTGATGATTTGAAATACACAGATGACGATTTGGATTTTGTTGATAGTGCAATTTTTGAAGAAGAATACAGCAGGTATATCAGTGAAATTGACAACTTCCACGTTATTTCCAGGGAAAATGTTTTCAGACTTTTTGGTCTCAATGATAGTGATATCAAACTTATTGAAGATAACATGTATAATGAAGAATATAAAAATATTGACCTCGATGAGATGTTTCAAAAAGCAAGGGCGGAACTGTATAAATCCGGGATAGCTCTTGATGAGAAAAACTTCAGGTATATAATGTCCAGGGTCAACAGCCTTGATGAATCTGAACGGGAGTCCATTGAAGAGGATATATCTTCGGAGGGTGCCCTTATTTTTGAGGAAAATGTTAACCTCATAAGGACTTTGCTCGGACTGCCGGAAGAAGAAATTGATGAAATAGAAGATGAAATGACAGGGCTGGACGGAGTTGAAGGTGATGTTGGTAAACTTGCTGAAGAAGGGGATGAAGAAACTTCAGTTGTGATGTCAACTGATGAGGGTAAGGTTGTCCTCATTGACAGTGAACTGGACTTAGATAAATTTGTAAGGGAGTTTTCCCGGTATAAGCAGAATGATATGAGAAGGCTGTTAAAATATTTTGACGGGCTGCTTGATGATCTTCCAGATAGTGCAATCAAAAACTTCACTGAATCCGAGTTCTATGCATTATACAGGAAAGTACTTGATGATATGGGTGTTTAGAAATGGGGCTTCTTGAAAAAGCTTTAAAATATAAGAGAGAGATTAACAGTGCAGGTGAAGAAACCCTCATTGACAGGATAAAAGGGCCTGCAGAAACGGATATAATTGACGAGGACATTGTTTTTCTTGATGCCAATGACCTGCAGCCTGTATCAGACGATGATAGTGCAGCAACAGAAGTTGAGCCCGAAGAGAAAATTGATGAAAGTGAAAATTTATCTGGTAATGAGGAAGTGAAAAATGGGGATAACGAGATAGCTCAAGAGGCTCAGGAGCAGCCTGGCGGAGAGGGTACTGAAAAGAGGGACGTACCGAAAATTCACGGCATTGATTCAAATACGGATGACGATGAATTAAAAAATTCGGAAACCGAATTTACCGACTTTATGCTTCTCTACGAAATCCAGAAGGAAATTGTCAGGGCAAGAAGCGCTGATGAATTATATGAGACAATTCTTTTTTCTCTCATGGGGCAGATTGGCACATCCTCTTCATCCATCCTGGTGAGGGATCCTAAGAATATAAAAAACTGGGTTATTATTGCATCAAAGGGAGTTGAAATTGACCCTGAGAAAATTGCCTTTGATCCTAATAGCGGGATTCTCAAGGAACTTTTTACTAGAAAGGAAATTATAGATATTGAAGAGTTCAAGAATATTGAAGAATTGCAGGAGGATTATTATGAATATATTTCCATTGATGCAAGGCTTCTTGTTCCCCTCATCCAGGGTTTTGAAGTCCTGGGTATGGTAATATTAGGAGAGAAGCTTACTAATGATGAATACTCTGATGAGGATAGAGAATTTCTAAACTTTGTTGGAGAAGTATCCGCCATATCATTAAATAATATCAATACCATGGAGATGGTCCTTAAGGTAAATGAGAATCTCAGCAGTGATTTTGGGTCCATAAGAGAAGCTGACAGGCTTCAGGAAAAGCTGCTTGTCCTTTCCAATATTCAAAATACAATTGAAACTTCACAGCAGGAATTTGTAAACATGGGTATTGAAAAGTTTGCGGTCTTTATTAAAAGTGTTAATGAAGACCGCTACATACCCATAATTTGTGATAAAGACGACAGCATTTCAATTAAAAGTGAAGATTTAAAAATTGATAGCAAAGACAGTTTTATAAATTATATTATGAGCAATAGGTCTCCAATAATAGTTAATAACTTTGCTGACCAGCCTGAAGTTAAAGAATTATTTTCCTATAAACAGATAAAAGATATGACCATGCTTCGTATATATCCCTTTATTATTAGAAGCCAGCTACTGGGATTTATACTGGTATTTGAACCCTCTGAGGCAATTGACCTGGCTGTGATTGACGCTAAGATGGTCAGGGTGTCCAGGTATATTGTAGACTACTGCATAAATATGACCCAGCTTGATAAAGAAGAGACAAGATTTGTCGATAACTTTAAGATTATTGTTAAAAGAATACAGGATGAAATATCTAATTCAAAGAATTTAGGGATTCCCCTTACGCTGGTACTTTTTTCGGTTAAAAATTATAAGAGGATTTATAACCTCGTTGGCGGGAAAGTGGTAAATTCTCTATTCGTTTACCTTGAAAAGGTTATAAAAAGCAGGTTATCTGATTTTGAATTTTCGGTGAGATACGACATGAATAAAATAATGATAATTCTACCGGGAAAAGATAAAAAGTATTCTGTTCCCCTGGCCAGTTCAATTAAAAATGAGATGGTACATAAATTTAACAAGAATAATTTAGATGTCCTCTTGACTTTCCTTACTGCAGAATATCCCGGGGATGGTGACAATATATACAGCCTCCTTGATGCCGTTGATTGATATCCTTCTAAGGATCATTATTATTTCCACCATGGTTATTTCTTGACATTTTACCTTTTAAAATTTTCTGTGTGAAAATGAACCTTGAAAAATCATTTTTTGAAATACCCGCTGGAACATATAAAATCGGGCTGAACAGGGATGTAATTGAGCAGAGGTTTTTAAGCCTCAATGACGCAAAGATTAAAAAGGAATACCTCCATAATTCTTTTCCCCGGCATGACGTTGAGCTTAAGGCAGCTTTAATTTCCAGGACTCTCGTAACATACAGTGAGTTTAAACTTTTTGTTAATGAAACAGGTTATGTAACTGAAGCCGAGGTTGACGGATGGGGGTGGGTCTTTATAGACGGTTGGATTAAGAGAGATGGAGTATCGTGGAGAAAGCCATTTTGCGATGATGCTGACATTATCTATCTTGAGGAAGGGACAATTGTACCGGTAATGCAGGTCAGCTGGAACGACGCAATTGCATATTGTTCCTGGTTATCGGGAAAAGGCAAAGAGGATATAAGGCTTCCCTTTGAAGAGGAATGGGAGGTTTTTTTCTCGACAATGCAAATGGAATCGGGTGCAGGTGATGATATGAATTCTATTGGAAATGTTACCGGTTCTGCAAACTATATTATGGCTCTTTTATCGGCAATGAAGGAAGACAAAGAATTTAATCCTGCCGGGCTCCTGTGGGAATGGACAATGAACTGGTTTGATAAATATCCCGGGGGCGATAATAATGCAGAGTTTGGAGAGGTATATAAGATTCTCAGGGGCGGTTCTATCTTAAGCCATCCCGTGCAAAGGACAGGGGAATTCAGGTTCAGGAGGTGCCCCACCGCAAGGAGCCCCTATTATGGGTTTAGAATCGCCAGGTGGGCATAGGGCGGTTTTTGGGATGATAATTATTGGTATTATTCCTCTATGATTTTAATTTGTTCCAGGAATTCTTCCCTGTTTTTTTCGGATTCGAGCCACTGCTCTTCAGCTTCCTTGTATAGCTGCAGCAAAATTTCTGCTTTTGGGTTAATGATGTAACTTCCGTTTTCATTTACTTCTTTTATATATTTACTTTTAATTTCATTCATCCGTGCCTGCAGTTGAGCGCATTCCCTCAAATTTTGGTCTCTAACTTTATACTGCATCTCCTTTTCCTCTTTCAGTGCCTGTTTAACCTTTTCAACATCATTATTATATTCTGAAAGAAGCTTTTTGTAAATATTTTCGTTATGGTCGGGGAATAAAATGGTTAGTTCTCTTAAATTTTTTATCTCAAAAAGACGTTCTCTTATTGCTTCAATATTTCCTTCTTTTGTAAGGTAAAGATTCCTGATTGTTTTGATGTCAATTGAAAAGAATTCCCTGTCAAGGTTATTGATTTCTTCTTCCTTCTTTTTATCCAGTTTGGATTTTTTTTGAAGTTCAATTTGAATGTCCCTTTTCTCATCTTCTTTTCTCTGTTTTTCATCAGCCCTGGCTTCTTCCTCTTGACGGGCAATTTCATCATCATCCTTTTCTTCAATTTCATCTTCAATTTTTGTTTCTTCTTCAACTTCTTCTATCGCTTTCTCTTCCTCAATTTCAACTTTTTTTTCTATGGTTTTTGTTTCTTCTTTATCAAATTTAATATTTAGTCCTTCAGGTTCATAGTCTTCAACTATGGACAGCAGGTTGTCCTGTTTAGCTTGCTTTGCTGTTTTATTTTCCTGCGTAGGTTTGGGGTCTTCGTCGTCAATGTCAAAGGTACTGTCCATTTCTTCCCTGTCACCGCTGTCATTAAAACCGGTAAGCTCCGCAAATTCATCCTCTTTTGCTTTTATTGTATTTTTTATTATAGTTATGGAATTGTTTGCGCCAAGCTTTAATACTGTGTCTGATGACTCTCCGGCAATTGTTGATAGCTGGTGTATTGTACTGTCCACATAACCGGGCTTGTTTAAAATGAGGTACACTTCTTTACCGAAATTATACCTTATTACTTTCAGTTCCACAAGGTTGAGGACTCCAAAGATGAAATTGAAATATTCTATGATGTCGTTTGAAAGTCCCGTTGCTTTGCTTAACTTCTCATTATCACCACCAAATTCTTCATGTGCCAATTGGTCCCATTCATTGCCGGTAACATCAATGAGGGGCTTTTTAATCATTTCCTGCGAATCGGTTTCAACAGTATATTTAGTATACTCAAGGAATTCCGGCAGGGGGTCGTGTATTCCAATATCCTTTATCAGTTCAAGCTCTTTTATGCCCAGGGGGTTGGGCTTTATGCCCTTCATCTGGTCGCCTTCTGTGGCAGCCTTTATCTTGTCTTCAATCTGCATGAATATTTCAGTTGACGCAAAGAATTGAAGGTCAAGGTGCACATTATCAAGGCAGTGGAGCATGCTCCAGTTTTTATAGTTTTTTAGTATTTTAATATTGTTATTCATCATGTTATTTATTTAGCCCTCCAAACCCCCGGTCGGGGGGCTAAAAGATTAATTTCATCTTAATTTAGCAGCCAGGATTTGAGGGACCATAACTAAAATTGGATTTTACTTATGGATCTCAATTTCAATAATATAATGTAATATAATTATCGGTAAATAAGAGTCAAAGTTTTTTAAAATTATATCTCCAGAATCATATTGTCTTTTGCGGCAATTGTATCGGGAAAATATTGCATGCTTTCTTTGCCGGCATTTTCCCTCTCTTCCATGGTTAAATAATCATTCGCACTGAAATGAACAAGCACGAGTTTTTTTGCATTTGCTTCTGATGCAATTTGGGCAGCTGTTTTGGGATTCAGGTGGGGCCAGTTTTCATCTTCCCGGCCGCTTTTTTGCGCGCATTCTGCAATGAGGAGGTCTGAGCCCATGGAAAGCTTAACGGCATTTTCACAGTATCCCGTATCGGGGCAGTAGGAAATTACCCTGTTTTGCATTTCAAGCCTTATTCCGTAACATGGTGCTGAATGTTTAAGGGGCAGAGAGGTAAAATTAAAGGGGATTTTTTTTCCGGCCCCCGGTATTTCCAGGATTTCAGTCTTAAAGGGCAGTTCACTGAGGCTGGCAGTATAGGGCTTTTTCATTATTGCCTTGAGATGTTTTTTTATCCCCTTCTGCCCAAAGATATAAAGCCCTTGGGTAAAATTAAATTTTAACAGCGTGTGAAGGCCTATTATATGGTCCAGGTGGAAATGGCTCAGGTAAAGGTATATGGGTTTTTTCTCTGTTGCGTATTTATCGAGCTTGTAAAAGCCGTTGCCCGCATCGAGTACAATGTAGCAGTGACCTGCATCAATTAATGTGCAGATAGTATTTCCCGTGTCAGTATCATACCATCCGTTTGTTCCCAGGAATGTTATTTTCATATTATGAATAATATTTCAAGTGAGTATTTTGTCTATTATTTAATTTATAATTTAAGCCCCATTCGGGTGAGGTTATTTCCGCTCGTTTCGACTCTGCTCAACGACCGGAAAAAGCCGTTCCCTGAGCGTAGTCGAAGGGAGGGGGTTGTAAGTCAGCTCATAAAAAAAACCGGTAAAATGAGCTTTCTTCAGTTACTGCTTTTGTCAGGCAACCAAATATTTTAAATAAAAATTGTTTAATATTAAATTATTGGCCTATTCTTCAGGGGATGGTGAAAAAAACTTGATTCATTCATGATACTTATAGAAAGTTGTCCCGTGATATGAAATTTTACGAAATTTATTTAAATTTACAAATGGAGCAATAAAATGAGTGTGTTAGACGCAATCGGTAATACCCCCATGGTGGAGATAAAAAGGCTCTGGGATTCGGAAAAAACAGGCGTACGCATTCTGGCAAAGCTTGAAGGGGCCAATCCCGGCGGTTCTGTTAAAGACCGCCCGGCCTACTATATGCTCAAAAAAGCAGTGGATGACGGGCTTCTCACAAAAGACAAGATAATCCTTGAACCCACATCGGGGAATACCGGTATTGGCATGGCAATGATTGCCGCGGCAATGGGTTTTCGTATAAAACTTACCATGCCTGCCTGTGTAAGTGAAGAGAGGCGTTCAATACTTATGGCGCTTGGTGCTGAAATAGAGTTAACTGCGGGCTGTGATAAAACGGACGGTGCCATCACCAGGGCCCATCACATTATGGATGTCCAGGGCGAGCAATATTTTATGCCGAACCAGTTTGCAAACCCCTCAAATTGGCTGTCTCATTATGAAACCACTGCTCCCGAAATTGTGCGTGATACAAATGGAGAGGCCGATTTTTTTGTTGCCGGAATGGGTACAACGGGTACTCTAATGGGCTGTGCAAAATATTTCAGGGAAAAAAATAAGAAGACAAAAGTAGTTGGTATTGAACCTGTCCTTGACCACAGGATACAGGGTCTAAAAAATATGAAAGAAGCTATTGTTCCTGAAATATATGAACCATCCCTGCTGGAGCAAAAAATTGAATGCGGTGATGATGAAGCCTTTGAAGCCGTCAGGGACCTTGCCGTAATGGAAGGCCTCTTCTGCGGAATATCCAGCGGAGCTGCAATGTGGGGAGCCCTGCAGGTGGCAAAAAATGCGAAACGGGGTTCAACAGTTGTGGTTATTTTCCCTGACCGGGGAGACCGGTACCTGTCTAATGAGGCATTTAGATCTGTCTGTGCATTATGTCCTCCCTGATGTTTTACGTATGCGGGATTAGCGAGTTCTAGTATTAAAAGCTTTTTAAAAAATAACAACATGTAAAAAAGTATCCACTGCTATTTTCAGCTGTATGGCCTGTTATCCGTCAAACCTGGTTTTTTATTTAAGAGTTGCAAAAAAACTAATTAATTGTTGAAATATCATTGCAATTAATTTTATAGTGGATTTAAAGTAAAAAAATCTATACTGCATTGCGGTTGTTGCCGGTTACTTGAAAAAACTTTTCATGCTTACTATTTCAGGTAACATAATAAGAAATGATGACTTTTGATGTGAGGAAATTAGGCTTAATAAATGATATATCCCGATAGAGCAGAATTCATTAAATTATCAAGTGAGTATAACATGATACCCGTGTATACTGAACTTCGCGGTGATATGTATACGGCAATTTCCCTGTTCTTGAAAATTCGTAAAGGCAGGTACCAGTTCCTTCTTGAAAGTGCTGTAAGCGGAGAGTTCATGGGAAGATATTCTTTTATGGGATATTCAGACCGTGCCATTGTGTGCAAGGATAATAGAGTTTCCCTCATGGACGGCAAAAAAACTGTTGAAGGCGGGCAATATGAAAATCCCAACGAGTACTTGAGAAAATATTTTCAGAGTGTTGTTGCCTACGAAAATAAAGATTTACCTCCCTTTGTAAACGGTGCCGTGGGATATTTCAGCTATGACGTGATAAAGTATTATGAAAAGATTCACATCAATCCCAATGACGAGCTGAATAATAATGATTTTGAACTAATCCTGGCCGATAAAGTCGTTGTTTATGATAACCTTACGCAGAAACTCTATCTTGTTTACTCCCCCTTTATTGAAAAGAAAAGTGACCCGGGAAAACTCTATGATGAAGCGGCAGATATTGTTAAAGGGATGTCGGAAGATGTGGTTAAAAATGAACCGGTACTCGGTTCTTTCAGTGTAAAAAAAGAAAATGACAGGCTTGCCTTTAAGTCAAATTTTTCCAAGGATAAATATGAAAGCGCAGTTGAGACAGTTAAGAAGTATATTTTTGAAGGTGATATTTTCCAGCTGGTTTTATCTCAAAGGTTGAGTATCCCCATTAAGGGAGACGCATTTAACCTCTATCGAAGCCTCAGGATTGTCAACCCCTCTCCTTACATGTTCTACCTCAAGTGCAATGACATTGAGGTAATAGGTTCTTCTCCTGAGATTCATGTTCAGCTTCAGGAAGGAACGGTAACCGTAAGGCCCATAGCCGGGACCAGGCCCAGGGGGAAGACACCTGAAGAGGATAAGGTAAACGAGGAGGACCTTCTTTCTGATGAAAAAGAACTGGCAGAACATGTAATGCTGGTTGACCTGGGTAGAAATGATGCCGGCCGTGTTTGCAGGGAAGGAAGCGTAAAGGTTGATGATTTTAAGGTTATTGAGTATTATTCGCATGTTATGCATATTGTGTCCAATGTTACGGGGAGGCTTTCAAGTGAGTATGACCAGTTTGACCTTGTTGAAGCCACATTTCCCGCAGGTACCGTTTCAGGTGCACCAAAGATAAGGGCAATGGAAATTATCGGTGAACTGGAACCGGCCAGGAGAGGCATATATTCGGGGATTGTGGGTTATTTTGCATATAACCAGAGCCTTGACAGCTGTATTGTTATAAGGACATATGTTATAAAGGACAATGTAGTATATTTGCAGGCAGGCGCCGGGATCGTTGCCGATTCTGTTCCCGAGAGGGAATATTATGAAACAATCCATAAGCTCAGGGCCCTGACCAAGGCTCTTGAATTAGCGGGGGAAGATAAATGATTCTACTTATTGACAACTATGATTCATTTACCTATAATTTAAAACAATATCTCATGGAATTTAACCAGAGGGTTGAAGTAGTCCGTAATGATTCAATCAAATTGGAGGAGATAGAGGGGCTTAACCCCACACATATTGTAATTTCTCCGGGCCCCGGGAGGCCTGAGAATGCCGGCCTCAGTGTTGATGTGGTTAAACGGTTTTCCGGCAGGGTACCTATCCTTGGTGTATGCCTGGGGTTCCAGGCAATCGGGTATGCCTTTGGAATGAAAATAATTTCGGCAAAGAAACTCATGCATGGGAAAATCAGCTGGAAAATATCACCTTCAAAAATATAC
>JBHPHB010000023.1:0-23770 GCA_042569985.1 Spirochaetota bacterium
AAATTACACAGGTCAATTTTATATATAAATTCAAATTATTGTTTAAACCAAATGTGCTTTTCACTGCCATTTTATAAATAAGCCCCCTTTATTTAAATTATTTTCTTCTTTTTTTTATCAATCAATGCTTACGGTACAAAACTTGCATATATATAGCTGAAGATATATAAATTGAATGTTTTTAAAATTAATTTACAGGGAATAAATCGATATGAAATCCAAACTTAACAGAAAAGAATTCTTAAAATTATCAGTTGCAACGGGTGCTGCAGGAATACTGGGTAAAGCTAAAAAAGCTGTGGCATCTGTTAAAAAAATTAACACCGACAATGTTTACGGAGTGCTTATTGATACAACGGTGTGCATTGGCTGCCGCAGATGCGAATGGGCATGCAAAGAGCAAAATAAAATGCCCAATAGAAAAATTGAAGCCTATGATAACAAAGAAGTTTTTGAATCTATGAGGAGGCCAACCGATACTGCATACACTGTTGTAAACAAGTATCCAAATCCAAAAAATCCCAAAAGGCCCTATTTTGTAAAAGTTCAATGCATGCATTGCAATGAACCTGCCTGTGTTTCCGCATGCATTGTAGGTGCCTTTACAAAAGATGAAAAAACAGGGGCCGTTATTTATGATTCCTGGAAATGTATCGGCTGCAGGTACTGCATGGTAGCCTGCCCCTTTCAGGTTCCCGCATATGAATATTCAAATGTTTTAACACCGAAAGTACAGAAATGTGTTTTCTGCTTTGACGAGATAAAAAAAGGCAAAAAACCAAGCTGCGTTGCCATATGCCCTGTGGAAACAATGACTTACGGGAAAAGGAAAGATTTAGTTAAAATTGCACATGAGCGAATAAAAAAATACCCAAAAAGATATGTTAACCACATTTACGGCGAACATGAAGTTGGCGGAACGTCATGGATGTATTTATCAGGAAAATCAATGCATGATATGGACATGATAAAAATGGGCAAAAGGCCCATACCCAGTTATACAGAACCTGTACAGCATGCAATCTTTAAACACTTCATCCCTCCTGTGGCACTCTTTGCTTTTCTTGGGTCCATCATGTGGTTATTTAAAAAACGAGATGATAAAATGAACAAAAACAAAGGAGATAAAAAATGAGCGGAAATTTTCGTGCTGCCCCAATAAAAAAAGAATTTTATTCAACAGGAGTGCGCATACTATTCCTGTTAGCTTCAATAGGACTTGCCTTTGGCATGTACCGCATGGTATTTGGACTGGAATCCTCAACTAACCTTACTAATCCTTACCCATGGGGCCTATGGATTGGAGTTGATATTGCCAGCGGTGTTGCCCTAGCGGCAGGTGGATTTACAACGGCGGCTTTGATTCATATATTTCATAAAGAAAAATATGAAACCATCGGCAGGGCCGCTCACCTAACGGGAATGCTGGGATATACATTTGTTGCTGTTGGCCTCTTGTTTGACCTGGGAAGATGGTACAATGTATGGCATGTGGCTTTACCAATGTGCTGGCAGGGCAACTCTGTTCTGTTTGAAGTTGGCATCTGTGTTATGTGCTATCTTACCGTTTTATATTTGGAATTCGTTCCGGTTGTTGCGGAAAGGTTCCTCGGACAAATGCCGGCTGGCATACCGAAATTTGTAGATAAATTTTTAGGTATATTACACAAATTTACAGATAAAATAATGTGGGTCTTACTTATTTTAGGTGTTGTATTATCATGCCTGCACCAATCATCACTGGGAAACCTCATGGTTATTGCGCCTTATAAAATGCACCCGCTGTGGTATTCTCCCTTTCTTCCAATGATGTTTTTAATATCAGCCATTGGCCTGGGATTACCCATGGTAATTTTCGAGGGAATGATAGCAACAAAGTCTTTTAACCTGGAAAGTGAAATGCATATTCTTTCTAAACTGGCAAAAATTGTACCGGTTATAATTGGAATGTATCTTATTGCCAAAGTTGCCGACCTTGTTATCCGTGACGCCTGGATTCATATTTTTGACGGCACCCTTCAGAGCTATATGTTTTTAGGGGAATTCGTACTGGGCATACTAATACCCTTTGGAGCTTTTTTATTCAAAAAAGTCAGGGAAACATCAGGTTTACTTTTTGGCGCTTCGGCCATGTACATAATCTTCGGAGTACTTATGAATAGGGTAAATGTATTTATGATTGCATATATGCCTCCCTACAGGCAGGGCCAATATGTACCATCATTTGGAGAATTTGCAGTGACCATTGGTTTAATATCAATGTTAATGATTGCATACAGGGCAATTGTTACAATTTTCCCTGTACTGCCTGCACAATCTCATCAATTTAGAGTGAGTTATTCACTTAAGGGTTCCACCATTGGTGAAAAAGTTAGAGGTATGATAAGGAGTTAAAAATGAAAAAAGGGTTATTCATAATTATATTTTTTCTCCTTGTGGGCTTTATCAGCATCCTCTATGGAGAATTCAGGGTCATGAATACATCCCATACAGGGATGAGGAAGATGGTATGCAATTACTGCCATAGCTGCTATAAGCCAAATGGTAATAAGCCCTGTCTTAAAGAAGAATCGGGCCTTTTCCTGAAGAATAAAAGCAATCAGTCTTTTGGAAAGTATAAAGGCAAAGATCAAATTAAACTAAATGATTTCCGCGGTGATTACGGGGCAGTTAAATTTCCACATAAAAAAATTGCCCATTATGCATCAAAAATTAATGGGTGTATTGCCTGTCATCACCATACGGAAGATTTAAAAGGCACCAGGTATAAGGCCTGCAAAAATTGTCACAAGGAAAATGTTAATGATACAACTGTTGTTAATTTAAAAACAGCATATCACCGCGGCTGTATTGATTGTCACTTACAGCTCGACATTAAGGAAAATTGTACATATTGCCATAAATCAATGAAGAAAGACAAAATAAATTATTTGTCCCAAAAAAACTCTCAAACAAACACGGCCACTACTGAAACAACAAATAACACAAATTCCAACGATCAGTCAATCTACAGTAGTGACAATTATACCCCTTCTTTTGGGGAAATGTGTTACCCTCATATAAATACTTATACCGAAAGAATAATGAGCCCCATGCACTCTGCTTCAAAGGAACTTCTTTGCAACGGATGTCATAAGGAGCTGCTTCCAAACACAAAAAATCCTAAACTAAACTATAATGCTTATTATTTTAAGGATAAAAACATTATAAAAAACAAAAAAGTTAAATATGAGGGAAGAGAAGTTTTATACCTGGATAATATACGCGGAGATTACCGGGCTGTTAAATTCCCGCATAAAAAAATTGTACATAATATTGCCACTCAGGAAGGCTGTACTAACTGCCATCACCATTCCCCTCCCGGCCAATATACAGCGTGCAAAAAATGCCATGATGTTAATACGGACAGTATAGTGCCCATTAACCTTAAGGCGGCATACCACAGGGCATGCATCAACTGTCATATGACCTGGAGCCAGGACACTCAATGTGCCGGTTGTCATAGCGAAAAGGGTAAAAGTGATTTCGTAAAGGTAAAAAAAGTCAGGAAAAAGTACTGTACCACTGAACTGCCATTTAAAAAAAGATATAAGACATCTTATGGAAAGGGCAAGTATGTGCACTTCTTTCACAAAAACCACACAACAGTATATGGTGTCTCATGTAATAACTGCCACCAGGACCAATCATGTGTAGGATGCCATTACAATAAGGATAACATAACTGCCTTTTCACCAAAAAGAATCAATAAGGCAAGCGACAGGAACTGCGATAAATGTGCATCATGTCATGACGTGGAAAATAATGACAACTGCTCCTATTGCCATTCAGAAAACAAAAAGAAAGATATTTTCGATCACAATAGTATCGGAAAAACATTCACCACTCTTCACCAGTCTTTAAAGTGTAAGAAATGCCATGTGCAAAGCGTGAAAACTGCAAAGCTAAACAAAGATTGCAATTCATGCCATACCAACTGGACAAAGGAAGGATTTAGCCATGGTAAAGTAGGCCTGGTTCTTGACAAAAACCATAATGACCAGTATTGTGAATTCTGTCATTATGAAGGGTTTGACCAAAAACCTTCATGCATTGCCTGCCATGATAAGGATGTTCAATATCCGGGCAATAAACCTGGTGAAAAAATTGAAATGAAAATGAAAATGTAATTTTCAGCGAATTTCTAATATAATCCTCCTATAAAGCCCCCTTCCAGGGGGCTTTATTATTTCAGAAAGGATCGCTAATTCCCTACCCTGTAATGGAAAGAAATAATTATTATACTCCTTTTGGCCAAAGGGCGGCTTAATCCCTTTTTGGAAAAAGGATAAACTAATGCTACTTTTGAACGGGCAAAAGTAGCCACAAGCGAGCGAACGGAGTGAGCGAGTGCCTCTTTCAACCCGCGCCTCTGGGGTCGCCTCTCGCCATCCATAATATAGTTTACTGGATATATAAAGATTAAGGAAGTATATTGATAGGGGGGAAGCTTCGCTATAAACACAGGCACCGGACACTGAAAATTTCGAAATAACTGCCTTTAAAAATTTTACATAGATTTAATAAAAACTGCTTTTATTTAATTGATGATAAATATATACTATTCACCAATAGCATAAATTTAATAAATATGCGTTTAAAGGTAAGGTAATATGCCCTCAGGATTTCCACAGGACCAGGGATTATACAAAAGTGAATATGAGCATGACTCATGCGGCATTGGTTTTGTTGCCAATATCAAGGGAGTCAAGTCATATAACATCATAGAGAGGGGACTTGAAGTCGGGGTGAGAATGGAGCACCGCGGCGCTGAAGGGGCAGATAACAAAACCGGTGACGGTTCGGGAATCCTCATCCAGATACCTCATGGTTTCTACCAAAAGGAAGTGCCATCCATACCGGATACAGGTGAATACGGAACGGGGCTTGTTTTTCTTCCAAGGGACAAAAAAGAATTAAATTTCTGCATTAGTGAACTGGAAAAAGTAATTGATGAAGAAGGGCAGAAATTAATCTCCTGGAGAGATATTGAGGTTAACAACTCAAATATTGGTAAAATTGCACAGGACTCCGAACCCGCAATTCGACAGGTATTTATAACCGGGAAAAAGAAACAGGACCAGGGAAAGCTTGAAATAAAGCTGTATATAATAAGAAAGGTAATAGAAAAAAGGATAAGAAAATCAGCTTTAAAACAAAAACACCTTTTTTACATTCCATCGTTATCATCCAAAACAATAATCTACAAGGGTATGCTCATGCCTTCCCAGCTCCAGGGCTATTATAAGGATCTACAAAACAATAATATGGAAAGCGCAATCGCCCTTGTCCATTCCAGGTTCAGCACTAACACTTTTCCTTCCTGGGATCTTGCCCAGCCATTTAGAATATTGGCGCATAACGGAGAAATAAACACTGTAAAAGGGAACAGGTTTTGGATGCAGGCAAGGGAATCCAATTTTAAATCGGAACTGTTTGGTAAAGAGATAAAAAAGATACTACCCGTAATCGAACCTGATAAAAGCGATTCAGCCTCCTTTGACAATGCAATTGAAATATTATCACTTGCCGGGAGGTCCCTGCCCCATGCGCTGATGATGCTCATTCCAGAATCATGGAATGAAAAGAATCCCATCCCCGAAGACCTTAAATCTTTCTATGAATATCATTCAACATTTATGGAGCCCTGGGACGGGCCAGCCTCAATGGTATTCTGTGACGGAAGGTATGTGGGGGGTACCCTGGACAGGAACGGATTGAGGCCCTCACGGTATATCATTACTAAGGATGATGTAATAGTTATGGGGTCTGAAGTTGGCGTTCAAACATTTCCTCCCGAAGATATTGCAGTAAAAAGCAGGCTTATGCCCGGAAAACTTTTGCTTATCGACATGGAAGAAGGCAGAATAATTCCTGATGAGGAAATAAAGGATACCATATGTCATCAAAAGCCCTATGGTAAATGGGTTAAGGAAAACCGTGTCAACCTTTCAGATATCACTTCAAAAATTATTGAAAATGCTGAAATGCCTGAAAACGAGCTTAAAGAGAAACAGGTTCTTTTCGGATATTCCAGGGAAGATACGGAAAAGTTTATCACCCCAATGATTACAAACGGCCAGGAACCTACAGGCTCAATGGGAACAGATACTCCACTTGCAGTCTTTTCCGATGACCCTCAGCCCCTGTATAATTACTTCAAGCAGGTTTTTGCCCAGGTTACAAATCCTGCTATTGATCCCATAAGGGAAGAACTTGTAATGTCTCTCACCAGCTACATTGGAGGACAGCAAAATCTTTTAACTGAATCACCGAAACACTGTAAAATGATAAAATTCAAAAACCCCATTCTTACTAACAGGGGCCTGGAAAAAATAAAAAGCTGGAATGACCCGGACTTGCAGGCAACTTCCTTACAAATAACTTTTCCTGTAAATGAAGGCCCCCGGGGCCTGAAAAAAACTATGGATAAATTATGCAGGGATGCGGAAAGGGAAGTTGATGCGGGATATAAGTTTATCGTCCTGTCAGACAGGGGATGTGATGACAGGAATGCGCCAATTCCGTCACTCCTTGCCTGCTCAGGAATTCATCACCACCTCATAAGAGTTAAAAAGAGGACAAATGTAGGTTTAATCATTGAAACCGGAGATGCAAGGGAGGTTATGCATTTTGCCCTTCTTTTCGGATTTGGAGCGGGTGCAGTAAACCCATACCTTTGCTTTGCAACAATAGATAACCTCATCCGGGATGAAAATTTTAAAGAAAAAATTGATTATAATACTGCAGAAGAAAATTACCTCAATGCAGTCAAAAAAGGCCTGCTAAAAATTCTTTCAAAGATGGGCACTTCAACATTACGAAGTTACCGCGGGGCGCAAATAATTGAAGCAGTTGGTTTGGGAAAAGAAATAATCGATAAATATTTTACAGGCACAGCATCACGGATAGGCGGTATAGGAATTAGGGAAATTGCACAGGAGGTTTTACTCCAGCATAACAGGGCATATGAAAACAAACCGGAATTATTAGAGTCCAGGGGTATTTATCAATACCGCAAATTCGGCGAGAAACATGCCTGGAGCCCGGAGACAATTTATCTCCTTCAGTGGGCAACCAGGACTAATGATTATGATAAATACAAAGAGTACTCTGATACCGTTAATAATGATAACAGAAGGCCCCACTTTATCCGCGGGTTATTTAACTTTAAAAAAACTAAATCCATAGCAATAGACGAGGTTGAACCTATCAACTCTATTGTAAAGAGGTTAACAACAGGCGCCATGTCTTTTGGATCAATAAGCAGGGAAGCACACGAAGCAATTGCCGTAGCAATGAACTCACTGGGCGGTAGAAGCAATTCAGGAGAAGGCGGAGAGGACCCCAAAAGATATATCCAAAAACCTGACGGAACAAGCTCCAGGAGTTCAATTAAACAGGTAGCATCGGGAAGATTCGGTGTTTCAATAAATTACCTTGCCAATGCCAATGAAATTCAGATTAAAATTGCACAGGGTGCAAAACCGGGAGAAGGAGGCCAGCTGCCGGGACACAAGGTTAATAAATTTATAGCAAAGACACGTTATTCAACAAGGGGCGTTACATTGATATCTCCACCGCCCCACCATGATATATATTCAATTGAGGACTTATCACAGCTGATTTTTGACTTGAAAAATGCAAATCCCAATGCCCGTATCAGTGTAAAACTTGTTTCCGAATCGGGAGTTGGGACCATAGCCGCAGGAGTTGCCAAGGCCTATGCCGATAACATTGTTATATCAGGTTACGACGGCGGAACAGGCGCAAGCCCTGTCAGCTCAATTAAGCATGCAGGTTTACCCTTTGAAATCGGCCTGTCAGAGACACACCAGACACTGGTTATGAATGGACTGCGAGGAAGGGTAAAACTACAAACTGACGGGCAGCTGAAAACTGGCCGTGATGTTGTAATAGCCGGGATACTGGGAGCTGAAGAATTTGCATTTGGTACTTCTACACTCATAACGTTGGGTTGTATTATGATGAGAAAATGTCATATGAACACCTGCCCCGTGGGTATTGCCACACAGGACCCGTCACTTACAAAAAAGTTTACGGGCAAACCGGAATATCTTATTAACTTCTTTAATTTTATCGCCATGGAAGTCAGGGAGACAATGGCACAACTGGGAATTAAAAATTTCAATGATCTCATCGGCAAAACTGAACTACTTGAAAGAAGAGAGGTGGAACACTGGAAAGCCAAAACCGTGGATCCCACATTGTTATTGTACAAACCCGCCGGCATGAAAGCGCCCTTTCCCGATACATCTTCATATTGTGTTCAGGACCAGCGCCATAAAATTGACAACGTATTGGATTTAACACTTATAGAAAAAGCAAAAGATGCGATAAAAACCAAAAAGAAAATAAAAATTGAAATGCCCATTGAGAATACAGACAGGGCAACAGGAACCATGCTCTCATATGAAATAGCATCCATGCATGGTGATAAAGGGCTGCCCAATGACACCATCCATTGTACCTTTCATGGAACTGCCGGGCAAAGTTTTGGCGCCTTTCTTGCGAAGGGCACCACTTTCAGGCTGGAAGGCGATGCCAATGACTATCTTGGAAAGGGCCTCTCGGGCGGCAGGATTATAGTTGTACCACCGGAGGGAAGCACCTTTACTCCGGAAGAAAATATCATAATCGGCAATACAGTTTTATACGGGGCAACTTCCGGTGAAGCTTATATCAGGGGAATTGCAGGTGAACGCTTCTGTGTGCGCAACAGCGGAGCAACAGCCGTGGTGGAAGGTACCGGTGACCACTGTGCGGAATACATGACTGGCGGCCGCATTGTCGTACTGGGCGGAGTTGGACGTAACTTTGCCGCAGGCATGAGCGGCGGTATCGCCTATGTCCTCAATACAGATGGTAATTTCATTTATTTCTGCAACAGGGGACTCGTTGAACTATCGCCAATCTTAGAACATGAAGACCAGGAATTTGTGAAAAGCATGCTTAATAAACATACCGGTTATACAGGCAGTACCATTGCGAAAAGTATTCTGAATAACTGGCATGAATATATGCCAAAATTCGTTAAGGTAATGCCGCTGGAATATAAGAGGGCAATTCAGGAAATGAAACTTGAAAAAATCGAAGAAAAAATACAAAAAATAAGTAAAGAAGAAGGTATAGGAGAAACAGCCTGATGGGTGATCCAACGGGATTTTTAAAAACAAAGAGAGTTGAACCGGGGTACCGTCCTGTTGAGGAGCGAATTCAGGACTACAGTGAAGTTGAGAAAAAACTCCCCGACCAACAAAGAATGCTCCAGGCATCCAGGTGCATGGACTGCGGTGTGCCATTCTGCCACTGGGCCTGTCCCGTTGCCAACATCATGCCGGAATTTCAGGATAAATTATTTAAGGGTGACTGGAAAGGCGCTTACCTTGTTTTAGAGGAAACAAACAATTATCCCGAGTTCACAGGCAGGGTATGCCCCGCATTATGCGAACCTTCATGTGTACTTTCAATTAATGACGAACCTGTTACAATAAGACAGAACGAACTTGCCGTTATTGAAAAAGCATTTGAAATGGGATATGTTAAACCCAGGCCGCCTGAAAAAAGGACGGGCAAAAATGTTGCCGTAATCGGAGGCGGCCCGGCAGGGCTTGCATGTGCAGACCTTCTAAATAAAGCCGGCCATACCGTGGAACTCTATGAAATGGACGACAGTGTTGGCGGATACCTGCGTTTCGGCATACCCGATTTTAAGCTGGATAAGAGTTTTATCGACAGAAGGGTAAACATCCTCCTCGAAGAAGGGCTTATAATAAAAACAGGCATTGAGGTAGGTAAGGATATCTCCATTCATGAATTAAAGGATAAATTTGATGCAATCTGTATTACCATTGGAGCAAGGGAACCCCGTGACCTTCAGGTTGACGGAAGAGACCTTGGGGGAGTTCATTTTGCCATGGAATATCTTCTCCAGCAGAACAGAATAGTGCGCAAAGATAAAATACCCCATGACGAACTAATAGTAGCACTGGATAAAAATGTTGTTGTAATTGGAGGAGGTGACACGGGCTCGGATTGTGTGGGTACTGCAAACAGGCAGGGTGCAAAAAGCGTGACACAGCTGGAACTTTTACCAAAGCCCCCTCCCCATAGAGATAAAAAAGAACCCTGGCCTTTATGGCCAAAACTTCTTAAAACATCAAGTTCTCATGAAGAGGGCTGCGAAAGAATCTGGAATGTTAATACCAAAAAATTTATTGGTAAAAACGGCAATGTAAATAAAATATATGCCGTAAAAGTTGACTGGAAGGCCGAAGAAAAGGGAGGCCATGTTTTCAAAGAAATGGCATCCTCCGGTTTTGAAATCGATGCTGACCTTGTAATTCTTGCAATGGGGTTCCTGCATGCAGAACACGAGGGGATTGTAAATGAGCTGGATATCAAAGTTGACCCCAGGGGAAATATTTTAATAGATGAAAACTGCATGACCAGTACGGAAGGAGTATTTTCCGCAGGTGACGCTTCCCGCGGAGCATCACTTGTTGTATGGGCAATCCAGGACGGCAGGTGTGCTGCCAGGGGTATAAATAAATTTTTAAAAAATTAATGACACCTGTCTGATGAATTGATATATTGTAATTAATAATGACCCCATTTGCGGAGTACGCGGAATAAATAGTTAATATCATGTTCGATATAAAAGAATATTACCAAAAATACAATTACAATCCCGATGATATCCATAACGAGATCGCCGATATCAATGATGATATCTCAAATGATATAGATAACCTTATTAAAAACAGCTTTAACAGCTTATATCTTCAGGATAGATATAAATATAAACAAAAATATATCGATATAATCTATCCAAAATTGAAATATCCGGGAAACCATTCCCAGATATTAAATCCCAACAAGGTCAGATTTCTCCTGTCCTTTTATCCAAAAAAATCGGACCTTAACTATATTGACAGGATTATTTTCAGGCCAAGATATATTGAGAGCGATAATATTGAACTGGTATCACTATATCTCAATACGAAAAAAACACTGGTTTTATACATCACTCATCCCCACAACTATACCCTTGACAGTACAAAGTTTAAAGCATACTCTGAATTCATATCAGTGGACCTTGAGAAAATATTAAATAACAAACTCATGGGAAATGTTATTAATATTGAAAATGATAATGAAATACAGGTACATCCTCTATGGTATATTTTATCTATAATTTCTCAGAACAGAAATCCCGGATTTGATTATTCTAATGAAAATAAAATAGAAAAATTCTTTATTAAAAGAGGATATATAGATGACACAATGTATGAGTCCTTAAATAACACCTCGTTTTTCTATTCCCACTACGGTTACTGATGGACCTGGTCAACTATCACACACATACATATCTCTGCGAACATGCAACCGGTACAATTGATGAATATATTGCCTGTGCCATTGACGCGGGTATCAAAGAATTGGGTTTTTCAGACCACTCTCCCCTTCCGGAAAATTTCCGTAAAGGCTATACAATGTCAGCTGAGAAAATTGAATTCTACATAGATGAAATTGAAAAGCGAAAATTAAAATATAAGGATAAGATTAGCATAAAGCTGGGCATTGAAATTGATTTTCCGCTGATAGAAAGTTTTGATAAAAAGTATTTAGATGACAACAGGTTTGACTATTTAATAGGCTCCTGCCATTTCATTGAAGGATGGTCATTTGACCACCCCGATTATTTGGAAGAATTTAAAAAAAGGGACATTGATGATATATATTCCCAATATTATGAAATAATGGATTCAATGGCAGAATCGGGCCTTTTTGATATTATTGCTCATTTTGATCTTATAAAGAAATACGGCCACATGCCCAAAAACGACTTCAGTAAAAAGATAGAAGAAATAGCAAAAAAAATTGCACAATCGGAAACAGCGGTTGAGATAAATACTTCGGGACTACTAAAGCCTGTAAAAGAAATATATCCGTCTGAATCAATCATAAAAATAATGTTTAAAAATAATGTCCCTGTTACACTTTCCACTGATTCCCATTCACCGGAGCATGTGGGGTTTATGCTAAAAGAAACAATTGAGATGCTAAAGAAAATCGGTTACAGAAAAATTTCCGGTTTTACAAAAAGGAAAAGATACGATATTATTATTTAATGAATAGTTATTTATTTACAACATGAAAAATAATTTCAAAAAAAATAACAATATCTATAAAATTAAATCCCCATTTGAAAACATCTCAATCGGTACAATCGGTAAACCTGCAAACACCGTCAAATACACCAATGAAAATCCCATCATCCGAAAAAATGAAAAAAAACTACTAACATCAGTAACGGCTATTGAAAGTAAAAACACTCTCTTCCTTAACCAGGTACATGGAGATACAATTCTCCTGGTTGACTCTTACCCCGAAAAGGACATGCCCGTACACGGTGATGCTGACGGGTTTATCACCCAGCTTGAAGATATCTGCCTTGTCATAAGGACAGCAGACTGCGTTCCAGTATTTATATTTGACAGTGCCAATAAAGTTATCGGTGCCGCCCACTCCGGATGGAAGGGGTGCAGGCTTAAGATATCACAAAAAGTAATAACAATGATGAAAAATATATTCGGCTCCGAAAACAGGGACATGCATGTTTTTATTCTACCGTCAATCGGACCCGATGCATATGAAGTAAATGAAGATGTTGCAAAATATTTTGAAAATCACGTTGTAAAAAAAGGCAGTAAAATATATGTTAATCTGCAGCAGAGTATAATAGATTCATTGCTTGATGAGAGGATACCGAAAGAAAACATTTTCAATTCAAAAATTTGCAATTATTCGAATAACAATGAATTCTTTTCCCACAGACAGGGTGACAAAGGAAGAAATCTAAATTTCGCGTATATGGGCTGATAATTTCTATTGGAATAATCATAAAAAAAGGAGGCGATACTTTGATGTATCACCTCCTTCTGAAATTTTAAGACCGAAACGACCTAATAGGCACTGCAGAATGGTCCGATTTCATCCGTACAACCAACCACAGCCTGAAGAACAACATCCCAACTATAAAAGTAATAATATCCAGTAGCATTTCCATCAGGAGTTTGGTAATTTGTTTCACAGCGTCTGCTTGCAACATCACTAAATTCAGAAAGACAGCTATCACTATTACCTACATCTACCGTACTGGCACTTCTTCCGATCCAGGGCATAGTTGAATCGCAATGTTCAGTTATAAGTGTAATATTATTGTCCCATTCAGAAGCAACATATTCCAGGCACATATTACCCCAACCGAGAGAAAAGCGGCATGTTGCCATTACACTATTGTCATCCGGTACTGATGAGCAGCCCAGTAAATAATCATCACAAAATGGCCCGGAATAATGTGTACCATGCAAAAAACCCTCGCAAAAACTTTGATCCCAGCCATACCAGTAATAATAACCTTCATCTTCTATGCCATAAAGACTATAGTACAGCCCGCTTGTGGCATTATCTGTAGCATTACCATAATTTGTATAACAGCGGGTTGCACTCCCATTATGATCCTGCACATCATTTCCAAGTTCCTCCCTGCAGCTGAAGGTTGAATTTATCTCATCAACATTACCGCCCGACAGCTCATTACAAAAAGCCGTTACACTGCCCTCGTTCCATCCCCTGCTGCTTTCAAAATCCATACATTGAGTCAAATTACCTGTACTCCACCTGCAGGTTATAACCTCGTCATCGCTTGGAGCAATATCGCAAGTGCAGTCTGAAGGGCATGTTGTTTTTTCCTCATCATCATCACATATTAAGTCACCACAATAACAATCTTGAGGGCATAAAACATTACTTTCTGTTGCATCACAGGTTGTATCTCCGCATGTCGCTATTGTGCAATCCTGTGGACACACTGTATTATTCTCATCTCCATCACAGGTAGTATCTCCGCAGGTAGCTATTGTGCAATCCTGGGGGCACACTGTATTATTCTCATCTGCATCACAAGCAGTGTCTCCACAAGTTCCTATTGTACAATCTTGAGGGCACACTGTATTATTCTCATCTGCATTACAGATAGTGTTCCCACAGGTCACTATTGTACAATCTGCAGGGCAGGTTGTATAATTCTCTGTTACATCACAGGTACTGTCTCCGCAGGTTGCTATGGTGCAATCCTGTGGACACACTGTATTATTCTCATCTCCATCACAGGTGCTGTCTCCGCAAGTCAATATTGTACAATCTACCGGGCAGGTTGTATAATTCTCTGTTGCATCACAGGTGCTGTCTCCGCAGGTTACTATTGTGCAATCGTCCGGACATGTCGTATAGTTTTCATCTGCACTGCAGGTTGTATCACCGCAATGACAATCCTCAAAACAGGAAACAGATGTTTCACCGGATTCACAAATCTCATTTCCGCATACAGGATCAGGTGTACTGCTTCCTCCTCCGGAACCTTTACATCCAACTATTCCAATACTTAAAAGCAGGATTAATGCACTCCCAAGTATTAGTGAAAATCTCTTTTTTAGCATTTTTCTCCTCCTTGAACAAAATCTTACATTAACTATATATTCGATTTTTTCTTCTAACTGGTAAGCCGTCCAGGCGGATTTTAGCTTGGATACCATATAAAAGTACAAAAATTCCTTAAATAAGTCAAAAAAAAAAATCGAATTCAAAAATACTTTACAAGACAACTTTTATATCTATTAAATCGAACATGTTTTCCTGAGAATAAAGCAAATTAATGTGGCAGGCAACAAATCTATATGCCGCCTAATCTTGAAATGTTTTAAATACAATTTTTATAGTTATTAAAAGAACCTAAACAAACCTTTTATAAACCTCAAGGATTTCCGAAACAGCCTTCTCCCATTTAAATAGAGTCTCCACCCTCTCAATACCGGACCGGCTCATTTCCTTAAGCTTCTTTTCATCTCCCGATAAACTGCAAATGGCATTTGCCAGCGCCTCTGAATCAAATAGGGGCACTAAAATTCCCGCATCTCCAACCACCTCCGGAAGGGCGCCCCCCCGGCTGGCAATAACGGGTACGCCGCATGACATGGCCTCTGCAGCGGGAAATCCAAATCCTTCATGAACAGAAGGTACAACTGCAATCTCTGCCCGGCAGTAATACTTTGCCAGGTCCTCGTTTGGAACTTTGCCGGCAAAGGTAATCATATCCACAACATTAAACTTTTCTATCATTTCATCGGTAAACTTCCTTCCGGATAAAACACCATCAATAACAGTAAGATTAATATCATCCCTGCCTGATTTTTTTATGATGGATAAAGCTTTTAGCAGGAAGATAAATCCCTTATTTATATCCTCTGTGTTGCTGACAAAAATCAGGTTACCCCTTTTCTTCCTTATGGATTTAACAGGTTTAAATATTTTTCTGTCAATACCGTTATATACAACGGTCTGTTTATCAAGGGGCACCCTAAAGTATTTATTTATGAGCTTCCTTGAATCAAGAGACACCGTAATAACATGGTCCATCCGTTTAGACACAAAAGACTGCATCTTCACGGGATAAAACATTGCCACTTTTAACTTTTTAATAAATTTAACTGCCCTCCTTACCTGGTTTTCAAGGTCAATGGAGAGTGGGTGGTGTATAGTTGAGATTACTGGAACGCCAAGGCTTTTAACCAGGAGAAGCCCGTACCCCAGAGACTGGTTATCATGGACAATATCAAAGTGGTATTGTTTATTGAGCTTTCTTAAAAGGGCGAATGCCCTGTAACCAAATGAGTGGATCTCGGGGAAAACTCCGAACCTGCTGCTGAAATATTCATAAAATTTCAGGGGGCTCAATATTCCGAAGGGATTTTTTTTATCAATTATCCTGAGGCCCTTTTTAATATAATACTCGTCGTTGGGTATCCTGTGTACTATAACTCCCCCTGTCAATTTTACATAGGGCGGGCCCATAATGGCATGAACTTCATGTCCCTGCCGCGCCAGCTCTTCGGCAACATACTTTAGATAGACACCCTGCCCTCCGGAATAGGGATTTGACCTGTAACACAACATGCAAATTCTCATGAAAAAAAATTCCTTACCATCAGTTATCCAGCTCATCGCCCCTTAATTTTATCTTTTCAGGGTCCAGCTTTTTTATAACCTTAGCCGGATTGCCTGCGGCAATTACATTGGCGGGAATATCCTTAGTTACCACGGAACCTGCACCAATAATTGAATTCTCGCCTATTCTAACGCCCTTATTTACAATGGTTGAATAACCGAGCCAAACACCCTTTTCCAGTATAATTGGAGACGACTTCCCGAAAATCTTATTACGATCATAGATATCATGCCAGTCAGAGTCGGATATATAACAAAAGCTGGATATCATGCAGCTTTCCCCAATGGATATTTCAGTACCACTGAAAATTCTTACTCCCGCCATCACCAGGGCGCTATCTCCAATGGATATTTTGCCTTCCCTGTCCCCTATCTTCACCGTGGACAGGTACGTCTTTGAATCCTTCGGGGAAAAGAAGTGGACGTTACTGCCAATACTTATATTGGGCCCGAAAATACTTATATTCCACAGTGCCCATGACTCGGGTATACTGCCAATATGGGCACATTTCTTTTTAAAAAACAGGTGGTAGTATAGAAGTGTCTTGCAAATGAAGTAATACTTTTTTATGAATGATGGCTTTTTAATTTCCGGATACATTTTATAATCCCAATTGCTGTTAACTGCCCATAATAGTAATATTCTAAAATTATTGATACAATAAATAATATATCGATGATGGTGTAAAATTTTTTTTCAAAATAAATGAATTTTATCTACTTTTTACTGTTTTATCTTGACTGTGAGACAGGAAAAGATATTTTGAGGAGGATAAAAAGGGTAATTTCAAAACTTCGTTTTTGAAGTGCCCGCAAATGAATTTTGGAATAAAATAATGAGAATTATACTCAGGCAATTACTGGGAGTTATAACAGCCATATTAACTGTTTTGAATTTAGCATTCTGCTTTTTTGTCCTCTTGATGCCTGTTACTATAGTTAAGTTTATAATACCAATCCATTCGTGGCGCCTGCGATGCAGTATAATTATGGCCCACATTGCACATTTTTGGGTTGGAGTAAATGGTGTAATTCTGAGGGCCACCAGTAATATAAAATGGAATATATCGGACCTTGAAGATCTGAAAATGGATGAGTCCTATCTTGTAATTTCAAACCACCAGTCATGGGTGGACATAGTTGTACTATTTGACACCTTTACAAAAAAAATTCCCCTCCTCAGATTTTTTGTTAAAATGGAAATTGCAAGGGTTCCCATGATAGGGCCTGCCGTATGGGCACTTGACATGCCCCTTATAAAACGCTATTCAAAGGCATTCCTTGAAAAAAATCCTCACCTGAAAGGAGAAGATATTGCCATAACAAAGAGGGCATGTAAAAAATTCAAAGATCTACCCACATCAATTGTTAATTTTGTTGAAGGAACAAGGTTCACAGAGGAAAAACATATGGACCAGGAATCACCCTATAAACACCTGTTAAGGCCAAGAGCGGGTGGAATTGCATTTGTTTTAAATGCCATAGGTGAACAACTCTCCCACATTTTAAATGTGACAGTATACTACCCCGATGGAATAAAAAGCCTCTGGCAAATGATGTGCGGAGAAATAAATGAGGTGATAATAAAAGTAGAAAAAATTCCAGTTACCGGGGATCATATTGGTGATTATTTAGATGATAATGATTTTAAAATAAAATTCCAGAGATGGTTATCGACACTGTGGAAGAAAAATGACGATCTGCAGGAGGAACTACGTAAAAAAAGATCGGCTAACTAATCCTTCTCTAAAACTATGGACTGTGTGGGATAGGCAAAGTAAATATTACTCCTCCTAAATTCCTCAAAGAGCTTCAGGTTTATATTCTGCTGAATGTCCATGTACCTGTTATACTCGGCACTATGGACATAATAGACAACTACGAAGTTTAAGCTGAAATCACCGTATTCCTTAAAGTGGGCCCTGTCAAATTTTGTATCCTCTTCGCTTAGTATAATCTTTTCAACCATGGCAGGTATTGCCCTGAGGTTGTCAAGGCCCGTATTATACGTAACCCCGAAGGAAAACTGTACCCTCCTGGTTTTCATCTTTTTATAATTATGTATCCTCGATTTTGTTAAATCAGTATTGGGCAGGACCAGCTGCTCTCCCGTGAGGCTTGTGATCCTTGTTGTTTTAATGCCTATCTTTTCCACGGTCCCCTCTTTTTCACCCACTACAATATAATCGCCCACATGGAAAGGTTTGTCAAAAACTATGACAAAGTAGCTGAAGAGGTCGCCCAGTATCGCCTGCCCCGCCAGTGCAACTGCAATTCCTCCAATGCCCAGGCCCGCAACGACGGCCGATATTTTAAAGCCCAGGTTATCAAGAAGAAAAATCAAACCGATGCCCCATACAATGAGGTTTATGAGCGATGAAATTCCCTGGATGCTTCTCCTGCTCACTGCTTCATCTCCGTCTTCCCTGTTCTCAAGGTAATTTTTCAGCATGTATTTAATAATGGAAACAACAGAGCGGATCACATAGAATGTTAATACTATGACGAATACAGAATAGACAAATTTACTAAGATGATCGGAGAGAATTAAAAAGCTTGTTATTGAATAATAGAAAGCGCTTAAATATAAAATGGGTATTACTGCCCTTTCAATATTTAAAATGATAAAATCATCCAGGCTTGTGTCAGTATTCTCAGACCATCCCTTTAACCTTCTTAATAAAATTACCTTGAATATTTTAATAACCACAATAGCAGCTATTATAAAACCAAGGCAAATGAGGTAATCACCCAGCTTATTATTTAAAAAAGCATTATTTAGAAATTCACGAATCATTTAATCATCCTTAATATATAAAAACCGGTTCTTCATTGGAAAATAAATTTTCTCCTTCAATCATCTATTGTCAAGTAATTTTGATGAGATAAATACTCGAGCAATTAAGGATTTACTGTTTTATATCAGGGGTCATTTAAAATATATTCATTTTAAAAAAGCCTTTTTAGGCTGAACATTAATTAACAACCGTCCCACTGGATCCCATTTTTTCTTGACAATTTAAAAAACATTTATAACCTGTTGTAAGTTATCAAAATAAGGAGGAAACAAATGAAAGCTATAATCAAGAAACTTAGTATTCTATTTTTAATATTAACCATAGGCTTTGCCGTAAGCGGCTGTAAAGATGGAGGCAGCAGCAGCCTTATTGGAACCTGGGTATTGACTGAAGTGCGGTATGCAAGAGATTCGCAGCTTGGAGGCAGTAATTGCGACGGCAGCTCCGAAACAGTTGACGTAAAGTATATTGCAAAAATTAATGAAGACAACACCTATCAATATGTCATGCTCATTGATAAGAATTTCGACAAAAGCGGCCCCAACAAGCATTATGTTGGACTTTACGGGGAAAAGGGGACATATACTCTTGAGGGCAAAACCTTTACTTCTACAACCATATACGAATTTAACAGCGGAAAAGATTTCAATTCGAGTTGCGGATTTGAAGAATCCGGTGAATCAGGATGGGTAGATAAAACAGATAGTAATCCTGCTAATTCCCAGACAGTTACAGTCAGCGGAAACACCGCTACTTTCGAAAATAGCGAGGGTTCCTATACATATACAAGGGCAACAATTGAACCTGACAGTTCATTAACGGGCACATGGGCACTTGGAATGCCAGTGGGGGACAATGAAAAAATGTATGTTGTTACATTAATCGCAGATGATGGTTCCTACACACAATACCAGCTTAACCCGTCTGATCAAGAAAGTCAGTTTTCCTCATTTACGGGAAAATACGGTGTGGAAGAAACTGAATTGAAAGATTATTTCACACTGGAAACACTTACCAGGTGGAATGATGAGAGTAATGAATATAGCAGCATTTATAACCTGGAGCAGGTGGGAGTTTCAGTTTCCGGAGATAATTTAATGGTAAGTTTTGAGCATAATGAAACATTTACTTCCGTGAGAATGGACCCTCCCGATCCCAACCTGGTGGGATACTGGATGACACAAATGCCCTTTAACCCATGTGACAATAATGCATCAGGTATTTATGATGTAATGGTAAAATTTAACAGCGACGGCACTCTTGAGGATTCATTCTATGATGAAAACGGCTCAATGGTATGCGGCATAAGGGCTAAAATGATGAGGGTCGATGACAATGACTCGTATTTATTAGTTATCACATCGGAATATGATAAAAATGTCACCGAAAATAACGAGAGTATTACCTGGTCTCCCAGGATGAGTGGGATGATCCAGCAATTCACAGTAAGCGAAAATGACCTCACCGTTAAATTCAATACAGGCGAAGGTTTAACAATACTTGATGCTAAGAAGTTTACCGACACTACCGACGTTACCGACCTAACGGGCAAGTGGTATTCTGGAATGGACAGTATGCTAAGGGAAATTGACTTCCTGGCAGGCAGAGCATTTTCATTTAGCCAAACTGACTATGAAAAGAGTGAAACTACAGGCAGCACGGGAACATATCTTATCTTAACTGATAACCAGGACTCAAACAACAGGTATTTTCTTTCAATTTCAAACAGTAATACAGATGAAAACGGTTCAACCAGACAGGGCTACGAAGGAAGGTTATCGCATTACTATATCAACTCTGCAGGTGACAGGATAGAATCTTCCACTTCCGAAATGAACATGACACTCATAAAAGATGAAAACACTCTTAACGGCCTGGGATACTACTATGCCTTCGACATGAGTATGTCCGATTGTAATGAAACCGACCGATACGGCACTGCCATATCTGAATTTAGAAGTGATAGTACTGTAGAAATGAGGATCTTTGATGAAAACGGCTCATTGGCAGCGGGGATGGTGGCAGATATTATATCTGCATCAGATGCATACTTGATTATAAGAAAATGGGAATGGCAAAATCAGGAATGTACTGATGGCGCACCCATGTACTACGATGGAATTCAGAAGGGTGTAATGACGTTCAGATATGAATTTATTGGAAGTGATTTAAATGTTACATTTACTGAAGACGAAATGGAAACGTCAGTTATGTCGAAGAAAATTGATTCATTTGCTCCAACCTCTATTCTAACGGGTGACTGGAGTGGACCAGTGGGAAATATTACTATGGCCGATGACGGAACTTTCGAAATGATTTTTAGTGGCGGCGAAACTAACCAAACGGGAAATTACAAAATTGGAGATCTTGACGGCCAGAATTATTACCTTGTTGATATATACTCTTATGGAAATACCACTTCAGGTAATACCACATCGTTATATGAAGCAAAATTGTTCCCTTATGTGTTGAATGATGACGATAATACATTGATTCTCCAAGGTGAAGATAATATAACATTTTACAGGTTACTACCTTAATTCTGTAACTAGTATATCGTGACTTACAAGGGTCAGTCCTGAAAAGGGCTGCCCCTTTTTTTTTAGTTACTTTAGTTACTCTGAGCATCATTTATACACACATTATATGTTTACTCTGAGCAGTAGTTCGAGGTAATCACAATATCTACAAAAAATTTACTTTTTTACTCTAAGCAGAGATTTTTTTTTCAAATTCTCATTCCTTATTCGTTTATATTATAACTACAAAAATAAGGAGAGAGTAATATGTCAAACAAACCCAGAGTATGTAAGCCAAATTTAACTTATCATGTATTTTCACGCTGTGTTGACAGGAAAAATCTAATGAAACATAAACACATGAAAGAATTAATGATATCAGTTATCAACATGGCATTAATAAAATATAAATTTGAACTATCAACGCACATAATTCTTAATAATCACTTCCATTTCATTATAAAAACGGTTACTGACGGGGCATCAATCTCAATAATTATGCAATTCATTAAATCACAGTATGCCAGAAGATATAACAGTAAAATGAACAGAATTGGTCCGTTTTGGAATGAGAGATTTGGTGATACAATTATTGAAAATGCAAAAGACCCTCAATTCCTTTTTAACTGGATTATTTTATATATTGCCTATAATGCAATTCGTAAGGGCTATGTCAACGATCCCAGGAATTATGAGTACAGCAGTATAAAGTATTATCTGATGGAGGACTATGAACCGTCTGTGAAAATCACTCGGCACGAATACTTTGAAAAACTGGGAAGCACATTTGCAAAACGTGTAAATGAGTTACTAAAAGTTGAAGAGATGTACAGGAAAAGACTCTTTCCAGAATATCTTTTCGAATAATAGTTTTTCCAATTTCATAAAAAATTTATCGGGGCGCTCTTTGGGATCACCCCCCTATAAATATTTTTTCACCCCCTTCTTCTTGCAGGAGAAGGGGGCCAGGGGGATGAGGTCATGATAGATAATTCTGAGAAATTCTATTAAATGCTGAAATTAAACAGATCATTTTATAATGAAAATTCTGGTATAAAGTCACAAACAATTAACATAAATTCGTTGACTGAAAAAATACATATTGCTAAATATCAAATAATTGATTATTATGAATTCAGTACAATATTGCACTTTCGGGAGAAAAAATGTCAAACAACAATAAACCAATGGTAATCGCAGGGGGAGAAAGGGAACACTTTCTCATACCCCAAATGTCAAACAGGCACGGGCTCATAACAGGCGCCACGGGCACTGGCAAAACAGTGTCCCTTCAGGTGCTTGCGGAAAACTTCAGCTCAATGGGCGTGCCCGTTTTCATGTCCGATGTTAAGGGGGACCTTTCAGGAATAAGCTCCGGTGGCAAAGACCATCCAAAGATAAAAGAGCGCCTGGATAAAATCGGCATTGAGGATTTCACTTTTACAGGATTTCCCGTGGAATTCTGGGATATTTTCAGCGAAAAGGGCCATTCCGTGAGGACAACTGTTTCTGAAATCGGCCCCATACTTTTCAGCAGGCTCCTTGACCTCAACCAGACCCAGTCGGGAACGCTCACCCAGGTTTTCAGGATTGCCGATGACAACGGGCTCCTTCTCCTGGACATGAAAGACCTGCGCTCAATGGTCCAGCACGTAGGTGAAAATGGCAGTGAATATACCTCAGAGTACGGCAGGATATCAAAGGCAAGCATCGGGGCAATTCAGCGGGGCCTTCTCATTCTCGAAGAAAACAATGGGGATATCCTTTTCGGAGAACCGGCACTCAATATTGATGACCTCATTCAGACCGACGAGAATGGGATGGGCATAATAAATATCCTCACATCTGATAAACTTATAAATATGCCGAAAATATATGCCACCTTTCTGCTGTGGCTTTTATCTGAACTTTTTGAAAACCTCCCCGAAATAGGGGACCCCGATAAACCGGTAATGGTATTTTTCTTTGATGAGGCACACCTTTTATTTGATGATGCCCCGAAGGTCCTTCTTGAAAAGATAGAGCAGGTGGTCCGTTTAATCCGTTCAAAGGGAGTGGGAGTTTACTTTGTAACACAGAACCCCGCCGACATACCCGATAACGTGCTTGGACAGCTGGGCAACAGGATACAGCACGCGCTCAGGGCCTTTACGCCAAAAGACCAGAAGGCAGTGAAGGTTGCCGCAGAGACTTTCAGGGAAAATCCAAACCTTGATACAGAAAAAGCAATAACAGAACTGAAGGTTGGCGAGGCACTGGTATCATTCCTGGACGATAATGGAAGCCCCTCTATTGTGGACAGGGCACTTATTCGCCCGCCCCAAA
>JBHPHB010000024.1:0-23429 GCA_042569985.1 Spirochaetota bacterium
CAAACCAACTGTATTATGGAACCAATTTTAAAAGTCAAAAACATAACATGCACCTTCGGCGGGCTCCGGGCCATTGATGATGTTTCCTTCTCTGTAAACAATGGGGAAATATTTTCCATCATCGGCCCCAATGGTGCAGGTAAAACAACGATATTCAACTGTATCAGCGGAATATACACCCCCGATACTGGAACTCTTACCTTTAAGGGTGAAAATCTCAATGAACTTAAGCCCTACAAGATAGCGGAACTGGGTATAGCAAGGACATTTCAGAATATTGAGCTTTTTTCAAGAATGACAGTCATGGAAAACCTCATGCTGGGAAGGCACCTCCACCTTAAGGGGGGACTTTGGAGCGGAGCATTAATGTGGAGCAAAAAATCGAGGATTGCCCGTGAAGAGATTGAGCACCGCAATGAAATTGAAAAAATCATCGACCTCCTTGAACTTCAGTCCGTAAGAGATAATTTCGTAAGCGACCTGCCCTACGGCAAGCAGAAGCTCGTTGAACTGGGCCGCGCCCTTGCACTTGAACCCGAGATCCTTCTCCTCGATGAGCCCTCTGCGGGAATGAACAATGAAGAAAAGCAGGACCTCATCTTCTGGCTCAAGGATATACAGGATGTTTTTGGAATAACAATTATAATGATAGAGCACGACATGAAGATGGTGATGGATATTTCCAACCGCATTCTTGCGATTAACTTCGGCAAGCTCATTGTTGAAGGAAAGGGCGATGAGGTGGCAAATCATCCGGAAGTTTTAAAGGCATACCTTGGAGAGGAAGGGGAAATTGCTTAAAGTAAACAACATAGAAACATTCTACGGTTTAATATATGCCCTCAAAGGGGTTTCCATGGAAATCAGGGAATCCAGCATAACATCTGTCCTTGGCAGTAATGGTGCCGGAAAATCGACCATACTTAAAACAATAATGGGGCTCATTGACGACCAGCCCGAAAAAGGGAATATTGAATTCCTGGGACAGGACATCACCCATAAGAATACGGAAAAGATTGTAGCCATGGGCATTTCATATGTCCCCGAAGGAAGGGAAGTCTTTGAGGAACTGACTGTTTACGAAAACCTACTCATGGGCGCGTACCTGAGAAAAAAGAGGTCACAGATCCAGGAAGATATCAAAAAAATATTCGGCTATTTTCCAATCCTCAAGGAGAGAAAGAACCAGAACGCCGGTACTTTATCAGGCGGCGAACAGCAGATGCTGGCAATTGGCCGCGCCCTGATGAACAAGCCGAAGATACTGCTCCTTGATGAGCCTTCACTTGGCTTATCACCGCTTCTAGTAAAAACAATATTCGGCATTATCAAGGATGTAAATAAAAATGAAGGGGTATCGGTTTTGCTAGTTGAGCAAAATGCTCGCATGGCCCTTCAGATATCGGATTTCGGTTATATAATGGAAAACGGACGCTTTGTGCTGGCAGGGACATCGGATGAGCTTAGTGAAAACAAGGATGTCCAGGAGTTCTACCTGGGAATCAAATCGGATGTTTCCGCCAAGGGCTACCAGAGGTGGAAAAGGAAAAAGAGATGGAATTAGCCTATAAAACAGTGCCCCAGATATTTATGGAAAGCGTTGAAAAATACGGTGACCGTGTCGCCCTGCGTCATAAGGAACTGGGCATCTGGAAAGACATTTCCTGGAACGAATATTATGACAACGTTAAATATATTTCCCTGGCCTTAATGTCAATGGGCCTTCAAAAAGGAGACAAGGTTGCAATTATCGGTGACAACTGCTTTGAATGGGTATATATCGACATGGGCATTGTCTGTGCAGGAGGAGTAACTGTTGGGATCTATACGACAAACTCCCCGGACGAATGCGAATATATAATCAACCACTCCGAATCAATGTTTTACTTTGTGGAAAATGAAGAACAGCTGGATAAATGGCTGCAATTTACAGGAGATTGCTGTCTGCAAAAAATAATCGTCTGGGACCTCAAGGGACTCAGGAATTTCAAGCATCCCAATGTTATTACCCTTGATAGTTTAATTGAAATTGGCAAAGCCGAAGTCCAAAACAACAATTCTCTTTTTATTAATAGAATCTCAGAGATTAAGCCCGATGACCTTGCCTTCTATATTTATACATCTGGCACAACGGGCAGGCCCAAGGCTGCCATGCTCACCCATACCAACGCATCGTGGATTTCAAAAAGCATAGGCCACCTAGAGACCATAAATGACCAGGATGAAGTTTTATCATACCTGCCCCTTTGCCATGTTTTTGAAAGGCTCTTTACTGTCTTTGTTTCTCAACGCTATGGATTTGTTGTAAACTTTGTTGAAACCCTCGATACAGTAACAATGAATATGAGGGAGATTTCTCCCACTATTATATATGCCGTCCCCCGCCTCTGGGAAAAATATTATTCCATGATTGTCATAAAGATGTCCGATGCCACTCTTTTGAAAAAGCTTGTTTTTTCAATGGCCATGAAAATCGGTAAAATCCGCCTTAGCTATATTAATGATGGCAGAAAAGTGCCTGTTTATATACAAGTTTTATATTCTTTTCTTCACTTCGCCGTTTTACGCAAGCTTAAAGAAAGGCTTGGCTTTGAAAGGGTGAGACTGGCATATTCCGGGGCCGCCCCCATATCGCCCGATGTATTGACCTTTTTCAATGTTATCGGCATGAACATGCTCGAAGGGTACGGCCAGACAGAAGGTACTGGAGTAAGTACTGTTAACAGCACCTGCAATTCTCGAATTGGTACCGTGGGACACCCCCTCGACGGTGTTGAGCTCAAGATAGCGGACGACGGAGAGATTCTTGTAAAGTCACCCGGCGTATTCAAGGGCTACTTCAAAGAGGATGATCTTACAAAAAGTACCCTAATTGACGGATGGCTTTATACCGGTGATGTGGGTAAAGTTGACGAAAAGGGTTTTCTCAATATCACTGGCAGGAAAAAGGACATCATCATTACTGCCGGCGGAAAAAATATAACGCCCCAGTATATTGAAGGCATGCTTGTATTCAGCCCATATATAAATGATGCAATTATTATTGGAGATAATAAAAAATATATTACAGCTCTCATTGTACTGGACGAAGAAAATGCAATGAAATATGCCCAGGACAACAAAATCCAATTTTCCACCTACAATGATCTTGCTAAAAACCAGGATATAGTTAAGCTGATACAGGGAGACATTGACAGGGCAAATAACGACCTGGCCCGTGTAGAGCAAATAAAGAAATTCACAATTCTGCCCCATAAACTCTACCAGGAAGAGGGAGATGTAACACCAACTATGAAATTGAAAAGGTCCTATGTTCAGACAAAATATAAAGACCTCATAGATAAAATGTACTAACAAAAAGGAGGATTTAAAATGTTTAAAAGAAAATTATGGTTCCCAATATTTTTATTCATAGGCGTAGCCTTAGTTCTCGTTAACTGCAAAAAGCCTGTTCCCAAAACGGGATTTACCGATAAAACAATCAACATAGCACAATGGGGGCCTCAATCCGGCCCTGCAGCTCTTTGGGGTGCAGTTGCACGGGGCACAGCATGTTACTTTAAGCTGATAAACTCTGAAGGCGGAATAAACGGCCGTAAAATTAATTATTTCCTCCGTGACGATGCATACCAGCCATCACGCACAAAAGCTGAAGTTAGAAAACTCGTTGAAGGCGAAGGTATTTTTTCTTTCGTTGGAGGCGTTGGAACATCAACAGGTTTAGCCGTAAAAAGATACCTTGAAGAAAACAAGGTCCCCTGGGTAAGCCCCGTTGCCGGCTCCATACACTGGACTGTTCCCATGTCAAAATATGTATTTTCAATTTATCCACTATACTCCAATGAAGCTGCCACGTTGGTAAATTATTCAATTGAAACGCTGAAAAAGAAAAAAATTGCCATCTTTTATCAGAATGATGATTACGGCAAGTATGCGCTTCACGGCGCCGAAATGGAGCTTGAGAAAAGGGGCATGAAGCTCATCAAGAAAGTATCCGTGGAAATAATGGATACCGATTTAAGCTCACAGGCCCTGAAGCTGAAAGAATCGGGCGCTGAAACAGTTCTCATGTGGGTATTGCCGAAACAGGCTTCCATAATTCTCGGTGCCACTGAAAAAATCGGCTATAAACCACAGTGGATGACATCAACAACACTAAGCGACATGGCTATAATGTACAAAATTACCAGGGGCCGGTGGAAGGGAATGATATACGCGAGTTTTGTTGAACTGCCCGATTCCATGAGCCCGCTAATGGTAAAATACCGTAATGCCCATAAAAAATTTGCTCCCCATGACCGCTGGGGAACTTTCTTCTATGCCGGCTTTCTCTTTGCTCAACCACTGGTGGCGGCACTGAAAAACTGCGGAAGGGACCTCTCCACAGAAAAATTTATTAAGGAAATGGAAAAACTTAAAAATTTAAAGACCATCGGTGGAGATGTGACCTTTGGCCCTAAAAAAAGGCAGGGGACTACTACAATATTTTTAAGCCAGTGCCTCTCTAAGACAAAGGCTAAAAAACTAACGGGATGGGTTTCTGCCAACATTGACCAGAAGGAATTGATAAAGAGGCTGAAACAATAACAACGTCAATTAAGGATTGAATTTAAACAGGGAATATCAATGGATATAAAGCGAAGCTACTATGAAGACATCCAGCTGTTAAACAGCAAGACAAAGAAGGTCTGGTTTACTGCCCTCCTCGTTGTTATGGCAATACTTCCCTTTGTCATTCCGGGCTACTACCTTAATGATGTTAATTATATTATAATCAATATAATTGTTGCAGTGGGCCTTAATATCCTTGTTGGCTTTACCGGCCAGGTTTCCCTGGGCCATGCGGGCTTTTTTGCAATCGGAGCATACAGCACTGCCCTCTTTGCCAAGGCATTTCCCGCAGTACCATTTATTTTCCCCCTTATCATTGCAGCCTTTATAGCTGCAATATTCGGTTTTATTCTGGGTATCCCGTCTTTAAAGCTGGAAGGACCCTATCTTGCCATTGCAACACTCGGTTTCGGCATGGCAATAATACAAATCCTGGGACGTTTCTCTTTTTTTGGAGGGCGGCAGGGATTCAGTGTTGAAGAGGTTAAATTCTTAACAGGCCTTATTTACGGCACAGGTTTATTTACTCTTTCCTTTGCAAAAGATTTAAACATGTACATCATAATTATATTTTTCGCAATTACGCTAACCCTAATTGCCAGGAACCTCACCAAGACAAAGGTGGGCCGGGCCTTTATCGCCATTCGTGACAGCGATATAGCGGCCCAGACAATGGGAGTGAATATAACATATTACAAAACCCTGTCCTTTGCAATCAGCGCCTTTTACACGGGACTTGCCGGCGGGCTTTACGCGTACTGGCTCGGTTTTATAAATCCCGATTCATTCGATTTTATTTTGTCAATTCTCTTTCTTGCCATGGTAGTCGTGGGAGGCGTTGGAACAATTTCGGGTTCCATTATGGGAGGGATTGTAATATCCTTCCTCAACATGAACCTGAAGCAGGATATAATCCTCAGCATCCCATTGCTCGGTGACCTCTTAAAATATATTACAACTAAGTGGATGCATGTGGGAGGGATAGCCAGCATAAGCTTTATTATATTTGGGCTAATTCTGATAGTAATTGTCATTTTCGAACCCCTTGGACTTTTCGGTTTCTGGATCAGGATTAAGAAATACTGGAAAACATGGCCCTTTTAAAATGACAGGGATATAACAAATTATTAATGGAGAAAATTAATGGTTCTCTTTCAGCTCATTATTGATGGAATTGCAATTGGCAGCCTCTACGCGCTCATTGCGCTGGCCATGGTCATAATTTACAAAACATCGGAGGTTCCCAATTTCGCCCAGGGTGAAATGGCCATGCTATCTACTTTTTTTGCATATTACCTCATGAATAAGTACGGCTTTAATTTCCCCTATTCTCTAATCGGTGCTTTTATCTTTTCCATAATAATGGGCGTTATTATTGAGTTTGCATTTTTGCGTAGGGCAAAGGAACCCAATATTTTAAATTTTATCCTCATAACCCTTGGCCTTGAGCGCGTAATATATGGTATTGCCGGCTGGAAATGGGGCCCCGACCAGAAAATATTTCCTTCAACTTTTGACCCCTTACCCATAACAGGCAAGGGTGTCATTAAGATGGGAACAATTGTTGTGAGCCATATCAACCTTGGCATACTTATTATTGCAGTCCTTGTAATAGTTGTTCTTTTCCTTTTCTTTAAGCTCACAAGGGTGGGAATCGCAATGAAGGCAACACAGCAAAACCAGGTTGCCGCCAGGATAAACGGAATCCCCACAAATAGAATAATGTCTCTCACATGGGCATTGAGCTCCGTGGTTGGGGCTATTGCCGGGATATTGTTTGTACCCGGCACAAGTACATCACTTGACGGCAACTTAATGCTTTCACCGCTTTTAAAGGGTTTTGCCGCAGCGGTCCTTGGAGGAATGACTTCACTTGCCGGTGCAATTGGCGGAGGAATAATCCTCGGGTTAATTGAAAAATTTTTCGGCTATTTTGTTTCTTCCGAATTTGAATCGGTTGTGGCATTTATGATAATCGTGATCATATTGTGGTTTAAACCCAGCGGATTATTCAGCAAACATTACATAAAGAAAGTATGATTATTTAAGTGTATATTGACAATAAAAGTTTTATAGATTAATTAAATATATATTTTAACACGAAGAACACGAAGGAGGATTAATAAGCAATCATTGGAGTAATAAACAAATAAATTTATTTGTTTGACAATAGAAGTTATAATGAATTTTACAAGGATTAGTATTTTATTGTAACATTAAATGGTAATTGAAAAGTTAAGATATTCATCTTGTAAATTAATATAATCTTCTTGATCTTCGTGATCTTCGTGGTGATTTTTAAACTTGTATTACTAGAAACAAACCTAAAGGAGAAAGTCATGAAAAAAGCAATTATTGCCATAATAGCAGTTATAATTTTGGTTCCCCTGATTATCTTTTTCGGATTCCCCGGCGTTCTTTATAACTTTTCAACAAATAAAGCCAGAAAGTCTGCTAAACTAACGAAAAAGTCCATCAAGGTTGGCACCCATACGGTTTCTTATCTCGACGGCGGTAAGGGGGAAGTCATACTGTGCCTGCACGGACTGGGAGGAGATAAGGACAACTGGTCCGCCATGGCGAAACATGTCACCCCAAAATTCAGGGTAGTGGCACTGGATTTACCCGGTAATGGCGAGAGTAGTAAAAATGTTACGGAAATGTATACTTATACCGCACAGGTTGAAAGATTAAGCAGCATAATTAAGGCATTGAAGTTAAGCAAATTTCATATAATCAGTCACGACATGGGAGGTCCCATAGCTGTTAAATACACAATAAAAAATCCGGCCAAAGTATTATCATTGGCGCTCCTGGGCTCACAGGGCGTTAAAGCCCCCCAGAGGAGTAACCATTCCAAGCTGTTATCTAAAGGCAAAAATACATTGGCGCCAAATAATGTGAAGGAGTTTGATAAACTTTTAAAATTTTTGTTTATAAAACCCCCGTCAATTCCCGGGCCCGTAAAAAAGTACCTCTTAAAGAAAGCCATTAAAGCAAGGGCATTCAACACCAAGATATTTTTTGACGTATTCGGCGAGGACTACTTCATGAATAATGACCTTGGTAAAATCAGGCAGAAGACCCTTGTCATATGGGGAGACACAGATAACATAACTCACATATCATCCGTGGGAATATTAAAAAAAGGTTTAAAGAATAAAAAGGCCGTAATTATGAAAGACGTGGGACATTTACCCATGCGGCAGAAGCCTGATGAAACGGCAAAGTTATATCTTGATTTTTTGAATAAGTAGCTTATCAAGGCCCCCACCCCACTTTTGGATGGGGGCTTAAAAAATCCCCTTTAAAAAACGTTGTACCGGTTGCCCGGAACATTACTGCACAAATTAGTCAGGAAATATCCATACAGATCATACAAATATCATCTTCGAAGTTTTCAGACTTTCTGAATACAATGAGTTCCTTCATCAGTTTATGAAGAAACATATCACAGGGGATGTTTGAGTGTTTAATGAAAAATTTTTTCATATACGCATATTGAAAAAACATGTCGCTGTCAATGGGTTGTGCCTCTTCAAGGCCGTCAGTGTTTAACAACAGCTTGCTCCCGACGGGGAGTATCTCGGTATAGTTCTCATACCTCAAATTCAACCGGTCTTGCATATCATTGGGAAACATGGCAATGGCTGTATTTCTGCCCCCCTGCAATTGTTTAACCCCATCCCGGGTTATAATATATGGCTGGTTATGGCCGGCATTTGAATAAGTGATAGAACGGTCTACAGGATTATAAATACAGTAAAAAGCCGTGACAAAGTTACCTGCAGTCTGGCTCTGCAGAACCTGGTTCATGTACTGGAATAAGCCTGCCGGGTCATGGAGCCTGCTCCCCGACTGAAGCAGAATTGTCTTAATCATCGATGTAATAAAAGCTGCGGGAACACCGTGGCCTGAAACGTCACTGAGAAAAATTCCGATATTCTTAGAGTCCTCAAACTCAATGAAGTCATAAAAATCACCGCCAACTTTTTCCATGGGAGCATATACAAATGAAATATAGGGGGCAGGATTTTTTTCCGGTATCAGCTTTTCCTGGATTTTCCGCGCAAGGGCAATTTCCGTTTCCATTACAATATTCCGCTCATGGAGCTTATTCCGTTCAACCTGAAGTTCCTTTGTCCGTTCTTTTACAATTAATTCAAGATTCTTTGCAGAATCAATAAATCGCCTGGTAACCGTTGACATAAAGAAAATCATCATAACCGTAATGCCGATGGTAAACCTTGAAAAATATTCATGGGGGAAAAAGTCGATATTTATCCCCATGTATATAAAGACAGTATCATTAATTGCACCCATAAAAGGAAATAAAAGTCCTATGACAGGTAATATAAGGTTTCTCACATTCTTATGCCACAGGATATCAATAATAATTGAAATAATTGCATACAGGATATAAATGCCCAAAAGTCCGTCCCTTATATGGTATAACAATCCTTCTGCGCCCCTTCCGTAATCTGCTTCATAGATGAGCCATGTTACTTTGTGATGTTCTAAAGAGATGAACAGGTCGGGTGATAAAAAAGCGATAAGGGTTGTTATTACTGCAAAGGCAAGGCCGGTATAAGCAATTATATAATTAATGGTATGCCACCGTTTATTCATAACAAGGAGATGGCTCAAAAAAAAGGGTAATGCTGAAAGAAAAAATACTCCTGATATTTGTTCTAACCTGTGAAACTGAACAGATACTGCCCTGTTATGCAGCCATGAACCGAATGACAGGATCATTGTTTCACTTCCCACAAACATAAGTGCCAGAATGGTAAGAAGCGTTATTCCTAAATAGATTCTTTGCCTGTAACGGATATACATATATCCATACATTAATAATCCCGCAAAAAGAATACCGGTACAAATGGGAGGGAGAAGAAACTGAATCAATCCAATTTTATGTACAAATCCTATTGATGATTCCATAAAGATACCTCAATAAATTAAGATACGGTCTTTAAAGTCTTGAAAATATCTATTCCTCTATATGTGTTCTATAATGAAAATTGACAGTATTGTAAACAATTATTTTTTATTCCAATTCACAAAGTCTACATCAATGCTTTTTCCGGGTATTTATATATTATAGTTAAAATTTCAGTAACATATTGCTATAATAAACATCCCCTGACATCGTACGAAGGTACAGTAATTGAAAAAATTTAGAAACTTCTGCAAAATTCATTTTTTTTTAACTTCTACTACTTTTGGGTGATGACAAAAATTTATAACCGTGTTAAATTCTGCAATGTTTTGTTAGTATGGTAATTTTAATTATTGACAAAACTGTTTAATTCTATCACTCTGCGCTAAAATAGAGCGATACAGGCAGAAAGTAAAAACCGGCAAGCGGTAATGAAAAAACCCAAAATGTGTATCTAAGCTATATTATTCAATTGCTGTTGGTGACTACGGGTTTTCCAATCTAATTTCCAATCTCATTCTCAATTTCAAGATAGAGTATCTGGACCTGACAGCTAAATTATGACTAATTCATTAGATTATTTATCTCATGATTTAGCAGGCAGGTGGTTTTTCTCTCGAAGGTATCCTCTGTAAATGGGGAAACTTCCTAAAAATAAATTGGAGGGTTTAGTCATGAAAAAAATAATCTTTGTATTATTAGCACTTTCAATTTTCACTCAATGTAATGGGGGCAATGGCGATTGTCGATTCGCCCCAAAGATCAGCACAAAAGACGCCCTGAATAACTTTAATCTCAATACCACTGCAATCACTGGTTCGGACCTGGTTATTATGAGCAGAAACCTTTACCTGGGAGCCGACATTACACCCCTTCTTACTTCAACAAGTGAGACTATTTTCGAAAACACCGGAATATTCTTCGACGAAGTTGTAAACAGCCAGTTCCAAAGGAGAGCACAGGGCATTGTAAGAGAAATCATGCAAATTCAGCCCGATATTATAGGGCTGCAGGAAGTAATGACATACAGGACAGATGATCCCCCCAATCTTTTGCAAGACACCTCGGTACTGGATGCAGATTGCATAGAGTATGATTTTCTCGATATTATACTGGATGCCCTCGAGGACAATAACTTAAACTACAAGGTGGCAGTTGTCTCTCCAAATACCGACATTGAACTCACTGATTTTGTAGAAAAGGATGTACGCATAACAGTAAGTAACGTTATCCTTGCAAGAGAAGATATGACCATAACAGATGTAAATACAACAATTTTTACCGCAAGCTTACCAGTCGAACTGCCGGGGATTGCTGTTAATGTTTACAGGAGTTATTCAAGCATACTGGTAAATAATTATAATTCAACGGGAGTTGATTTAAGGGTAATCAATACACACCTTGAACCAGAACCATACTACATGGTTCAGGGTCCACAGGGAGATGAGCTTATACTGGCAGCCAATTCTTTTAAATCATTTGACGATCCCATCATCATGGTAGGTGATTTCAATTCCGGGCCGGACACAACTGACAATACAACTTACCAGAACTTGCTTACCAACTTTACTGACAGCTGGGATGATAACAATAGCGGAATAGATGGTTTTACCTGCTGCATCGGCCTTGAATCAGACGATCCCGATTTAATTTACGAAAGGATTGACCACATATTCTACTGGAATCCGTCAACGGGTTCATCTCTTGTGACCGTGGGATCTATAATAACCCAGACAGACGTTGGGGAACAGGTTATTAAAGATGATGAAAACGACACCACCATCTGGTCATCAGACCATGCCGGCAGGGTTACAGGATTTAATATTAACCAATAAGAAACAGATACTCTTGCGTTATCAATAATTGTTTCACCCTCCCCTGCAAAGGGGAGGGATCGTTTATATAATCTTTAATTTACTCAACTACCACGTTAAACAATTGTATCCTGTTATCGATGCCTATCTTGTTGAAAATGTTAGTGAGGTGGGCCTTTACGGTTCTTTCTGTTATATCCAGCGACTCTGATATCTGTTTACTTGTGCATCCTGTCATAACATGGCGGACAACTTCCACTTCCCTCTCTGTTAAGCCGTAGAGGTCAGTAAGTTTTTTCATTCCCCTCACCTCTTTTGCAATGACCAGCATACCCCTGTAATCGCCAAATTTATCCCACACCTGCGAAATCCTGGCATTAACAAGCAGCTGTTTGCCGTCAAGAGAATGAAGATTTATCTTTAACCTCTTCTCAGGAATACTGTCCCCGACTTTTTTCTGAAATAATTGAAGTGTCCTGTCCGTATCATCATTTTCCTGGATGATGTCTGAAATACTAATATGCTTTGTACCTTCTTTTAAATCAATGGCCAGCAGTGATTCTGCCATTTTATTGGCAGATATAATTTTCAGATCAGGGGCAACTAAAAAGACTGAATCATTAATATTACTCAATATATCTTCTCCCAGTTTTCTCTGTATTTCTATCTCTTTAGATTTTGCCCAGCTTCTGAACCGTGTTCTATCGAGTATATATATAAAAACAATGCCCACCGATATTACAACGATTAGATCCAGCTGGCTGTACCGGCTCATCACTGAAGTAAATGTAATGCCCTTGGCCGTGCAAACTGCAAAAAAGACTGTCACCGATAATAACAGTATTACCCAGGCAGTTATACGCGGGAGTGGAACTACAGCCAGCATGGTAAGTACAAAAAGATATCCGCCCACATACACGGTATCGCCCTTGGTAAGGCCTGTTAAAATTCCCGTGGATATTTCAAGATACAGGGATATAAAAGTTAAAAAAATAAGGCTAAACTTTCTGAATTTCTTAAAAAACTGTAGAATAAATATTATAATACCTGTTATGGAAAGCCCTGCCCTTAAAAAAATTATCAACGGTTCACCGGGATAAAGCTCAATGTCAATTGGAATATAGGGTATCCATACAAAAGAAGAAATGAGGGATGCCATGAGGATAATTCTGGAGGACTGGTAATTTAGCTCTTCCCTGAAAGTATCAGGGTATTCAATTCGATCTTTTCCAAATATAAATGCCCGTAATAATTTATTTAATATTATGCCGGCTTTGCCCATATTATGGCCCTCAAAAAGATTTGGAGGATGCACAGCTTAATAACAGGTTATGCCAATTTAGTCAAGTATATTTACAAAAGTGAATAAATGTTTGATTTGATGGAGATGATATTCGAAAAGGACCGATTTAATGCGGATACTATACAAAGAAAAAAAAACCTGACCACTAAGCTTCGCTTTAGCGGCCAGGTCCCTGCTGAAAAGTTTAAATGCAAGAAAAAATCAAGTGTTTAACAAACGTCATTCAAATTTGAAATGATAATGATTAATAATTTAACTGTTTTGAAAACATCTGTATTCTATTATTTTCTGTATCAGAAACATAAACATTATCAAAAGAGTCTATTGCTATTTCCTCTGGTGTTTGAAATCGCCCGTCTCCTGATCCACCGCTTCCAAACCTGGCAACAAATGTACCGTCCGAATGAAATTCCTGAACATAATTATTTATGCTATCAACAACAAAAATATTATCTGAAGAATCTATTGCAATACCACTTGCACCGTTAAATTGTCCATTGCCATATCCACTGGTCCCCCATTTCGCAATAAATGTACCGTCTGATTGAAACTTCTGTATTCTACAATCGTTATCAGAAACATAAACATTATTTAAAGAGTCTATTGCTATTCCCACTGGCCCATTAAATTGACCGTCATCCAATCCCTCGGTTCCCCATTTCGCAATAAATGTACCGTCTGATTGAAACTTCTGAATCCTGTGATTACCATTATCTGCAACATAAACATTATCAGAGGAATCAATTGCTATATGTCCCGGTGAATTAAATTGCCCATCACCTTCTCCACCAGTTCCCCACTTGGTGATAAATATACCGTCCCATTGAAACTTCTGTATTCTTTGATTACCGGTATCAGCAACATAAACATTATCAGAGGAATCTATTGCAATATCCCTCGGTTCACGAAATTGTCCATCATCTTCTCCACCAGTTCCCCACTTGGTGATAAATGTACCCACTGATTGCAACTTCTGTATTCTATTATTAAGATGATCGGCAACATAGATATTATCAGAGGAATCAAAGTCAATGCCATATTGATGATAAAATTCTCCATCACCCGTTCCCTCTGTACCCCATTTCATAACAAAAACCCATCTTTCCGTATTAACCGGGCCCGTGCCACCAGAACAACTTGTAAACGAAAGGCCAATTGTTAAAAGAAATATACTCAAGAGAATAATGCTCAATAAAAAATACTTTTTCATAATATTTCCTCCTGTTTGTTATGCTGGAATCTTCATCCATTTCTGAGAATATCAATTCCGAAAAATTTATGCTAATCCGGAAAAACCACACCGCAATCAAGGGCAGCATTCCACTCAGTAGCGCATTCTTCATCAACATGCTCCTCGCACAACGTGTCGATTACACAATACCCCATAGCATCGAGCTCGGCTTGACAGCCCGGATACTCTTCACGGAAACTTTCCTCCCCTGCAATACATTCTTCCTTTGTTGTAAAAAAATCTGTACATCTCAAGTGCCATTCGCATGCTTTCTCCACCAAACTCTTACCATCGTCTTTACAACCGGTAAAACCTAATCCTACAATTAAAGCTAAAGCAAAACCTAAATAAATAATTGTTTTCATGATAAACCTCCATATTTTAGTATAAAATAATTATATAAAAATAAGTTAAACTTTCATCACCCGAAGGTAGTAGGCGAAAAAAAATGTGAAAAAAGTTAATTTTTTTTCAATAAGAAAGTGCCGTAGTTATGCGGCGTTACCTGTCCTGAAATTGAATAGATATTTTGACTGGTGTATAAAAAAACTCCCCAGGCAGAGGCCTGGGGAGTTTTAATGATTCCAGCAAATTGAATTTTAAGAATTATTTTTTATCTGGTTCCATCCCGGTGCAAGCCACAAAATCAAGAAATTCATCTTCACAGTCTTCAGGTGTACCATCTTCATCACTACAACACACTTTTAAATAATCTACACAACTTAAATCCAAAAAACATTTAAATAATAACTTGCCCTCGCATTCACAGCCTGTTTCCACAAATGATTCATGTATTTCATCAATTTCAGGATCTGCTAAACATTCGTCAATGTAGGTTTGATTGTTTTCCTCACCCTTACAATAAGCTTCTCGATCACATAATTCAACAGATAAATCATCAAGACTTTCCGGAGCATCCTTACAGTGACCGTCCTCCTTACAGGAAGTAAATCCCAAGCTTATAATAAATGCTAAAACAATACCCAATAAAACAAACTTTTTCATAATAAACCTCCTTAAAATATTTATTTATATAAACATATAGACTTATAATTAAACATTAGTTAAAAAGAGTAAAACTTTCATCACCCGAAAGTAGTAGGCGAAAAAAAATTAATATAACAACAGAGGCTTATCTGCACTATGCTGGGGGATAAGCTCAAACTCCCTTAAAAGATTTATTAGCTCCAGCTTATTATTTACAATAAGCTTGTTATAGATGTTTGTAATGTGACGCTTGATTGTATTTTCGGTTATCCCAAGCGATTCGGCTATCTGCGCATTATTATGACCGATAACTATCTTCTGGATAACTTCTGCTTCCCTGTCGGTGATTTTGAAGTGCGATTGCAATTCTTTGATTCCCTTGACTTCCGAGCCGATGAGCATTATGCCAAGTATGTCATCATGCTTGTCTTTAACAACCGAGCACCTGGCATCTATCATGATTTTTTCATTATCAGAATTAAGGAAATTGGTCCTTACTGTAAAGTCGTTAAGCTCTCCCTTAAGCATTTTATCAATTTCCCCATTTAAGTCATCGCATTTGTGTAAATAGTTTTTGATCCCGCAATTTTCTATTTTACTGCAGTTTAACAATGACTTTGCTTTATCATTGGCTGATATGATGCTTTGATTATAATCGAGCAGGATAAATGATACATCAACATTGTTAATCAGGTCTTTGCTGACCAGTTCGGGAGTAAGTGAAAGGAACCGGTATCTCACTATGCAGTACCAGATACCAAAGTACCAGAAAAGATAAATAAAAGAAGCAACACCTGCTATTTCATATTTCATCATTTTTAATTGTTTAAAAAATACAATCATATATATTATATATGACAATGTAGATGCAAAAAAGCTGAACATTAAAACTAACGCCTGCTTCTTTTCCCTATTACTCCTTGTTTGCATCCTCCAAATAAACAGGGTAATCACATAAATTAATGTAGTAATCCCAATATATATGATAAATATAAAGAAGCATCGTTTATTACAAATTTCATAAACTACATTTAGATTTTTAAAGTTGATAAAAGAAACTATTTTATCAAATCTTATAATCATAAAAATCAAATACACAATAAATGTTAGAAGAAATGATAAAATTGAAAACAATATACATTTACTTTTAATTATATTACTTAATCTAATTGATATTAATACAGCTAAGAATGGAATAATAGTAGATACGGATGTGCCGCTCTTATACCTGATTTGCAAGGCCTCCGCATTTGATGCTGTTTGCATCATTATGATATTAAAACACATTGCGGCAAGACATAAGGAAATTAAAAAAACAAGAATATTTACAGGGTTCCTCGTATTGATGAGAAGGACATATATTCCTGAAAATAGAAAAATGCATAAAACAACAATAGATATTAAAATTAGTAAAGTCATTGTTTGCCCCATCCTTTCATGAGTTTATTTTAGAATAAAGAATGGAGGCGGCATATATAAATGGCCGATTAAATGTTCCATTACACATGCCGCCCCTCGATTTTAGCACTTTAGTTAATCTCATATTATGGTTTATAGGCTCCCCCGATACTGTTCTCGGGGAATCCTCCCCATACAACCATTTCAAAATCTGTCCAGACAGCTGTATGACCGGACCTGCCCGAAGGAGCATTTATAGTGGATGTTAATGCCCAGGTGTCAGTCTCCGGATTGTATTTGCCTCCAGTGTTTATTGGTGAACCGGGAGCAGATAATCCTCCCCATACTATCATTTCCCTGTCAGTCCAGGCTACTGTATGATAGATTCTATGTTGGGGTGAATTTACACTTGATATTGTTGTCCATGTATCAGTCACGGGATTGTACTTTGCACCATCAGACAGGAATATCCATTTTGTTCCATCATGATACCCGCCGCCCCAGATTATCATCTCTTTACCTGTCCAGATAGCTGAATGGTTAGTACGTGCTGCAGGTGCGTTTGTTGAAGATATTGCAGTCCATGTATCTGAGTCCGGATCGTATTTAGCCCCTGTGTTTAAGGGCGGGCCGTCACCGCCTCCTCCCCATATTATCATTTCAGTACCGGTCCAGACAACTGAATGGTTTACTCTTGCCCCGGGATCATTTAAAGTAGATATTGCAGTCCAGGTGTTAGTGACGGGATTATATTTTGCACCATCAGCCAGGCTTACCCATCTCGTGCCGTTTGAATATGCACCGCCCCAGATTATCATCTCTTTACCCGTCCAGACTGCAGGTTCAGTATGCCTGTAATGCGGTGCTCCTGCGGTACTCATTGTTTTCCATAAATTTGTTGAAGGATTATATACCCCCCCCGTATTAGTATAAGGACCGCCTCCCCATACTATCATTTTTGAACCTGTCCAGACTGCCGTGTGAAATGCCCTTGCAGAAGGCGCATTTGAAATTGAAATGGCCGACCATGTTTTAGAAACCGGATCGTATATACCGCCGTTTCTCATGTAGTTGATCCTGTTATCTCTACCTCCCCAAACTATCATCTTCTTACCTGTCCAGACTGCCGTATGATAAAATCGATTAGAAGGATCATTAGCAGTAGATGTAGGAATCCATTCATCGACTGAGACGTAAGGAGAAGAGACGATTACATCACAATGGGCAGTATAACTACCGTCTTCTGTTGTCGCTGTTATGGCAACTGAACCAACCATTACACCGGTTATCAAGCCATCTGATGAAACAGCAGCAATTGATTCATCGCTGCTCTTCCAGGTGACATTCCGGTTTACAGCATTATCCGGAGTGATTGCTGCCATAAGTTGTTCTGATGTGCCGATTTCAATAATTGCATCTGTTTTATTTAAACTGATTCCAGTTACTGCTACAGGCGGATTAACTGTGCAACCATCACCGGTACATCGGTAATATTCCCTCATGCAGTAGGTTCTCCGTCCATCCCCTGGAGCAAATACATTGACATGGTATACTTCAAGGATCTTCGATTCACCGGGCAGCATTCTAATGCGCATCTCCGTTGTTTTAAAACCGTGATCCCAGAAAACATAGATCTCTCCTGAATCAAGACGGTATCCGTATTTCGTTCTCCAGTCACAGTAGGTACCGGAATCTGGCCCTCCGCAGAAGCCGTATGCATGAACAAGCCAGTTGGAAGTGGCAGGATTTGATGGCAGATATTTTAATTCAATTTTACCTATGCCCCCGGTATACGTGAGATTCTTCCATAATCCTGCTTCGGAATTATCAGAAGGTATTATGACAGGATTACTACATCTGTTTTCCAAATTTTCTAAATCCTTCCCTTCGGGACAATGAAGCAACTTTACCGAATCCTTTCCTTTTAGTGTTATACCACTGTATGTCTTGCCTGATAAAAATATTTCGATTTGTCCGCAGGAGATGCCGGCTTCATTTGTCCTGAAGTGGAGAAGCAGGTCAATATCTCCGTCACCGTCAACATCTTCCATGTGGCCTTCACCGTGTGCTACAGGAGCATTGCCCGGAGCAAATGTAATTGTAGATGGATCGAGGTCAGCTGCATTAAATGTATTGGTGGTTAAAACAGCCACAGGTATTACTCCATTGTCTTCTTCATTTATCACATTTTCATCATTACCGGGTTTAATGTCTATCTCAATGGTATCAGGGGTATCCGGTACATCCGGGGTACCAGAAGTAGAACCTGTTCCACAGTCATACATTTTAAACCGTGTAGTACTATAGTAGCTATTTAGAATTTCCTCCTGATTGTCATTTGGTGAGACCGGGTTACTATTACCGCAAATAAACTTCTCCGAATCATCTTTGAGCGAGCTCCCATTGTAATTACAGCTCATCATCCCCACCGACAGGAATGTAAAAAGTGATACAGTAAATAATAATTTTTTATTTAAGTTCATAATACCCTCCTTACGCTTTAATAAGCATTTATTGATTATACCTGCATGGTATTACAAGAAACGCCCACTGACATCGTACGAAGGTACAGGAAGAGAAAAATTTAAAAAAAAAATATCTATTGTACTTTAGTACAATAGATATTAAGGATGATATAAAATAAATCCATACTCCCGGGAATGACTATGGAGCGACATTAAATTTTAAACCAAATGAATCACAATACATGCTAAAACCCTTGACAAATATCAATATTAAAAGAAAATCGAAATATATTTTAACAAATAACACCCCTTAAATCCCTTAATGGAGCATCCTGATAAATGACATTAAAGAAATTCTTCAATAAGCGACAGATAATTGAACTTAAAAGCACAGAAAAGCAGCATATCATAAAGGAACTGGTTGAGCAACTTGAAAAGATAGGGCTTATTAAAAATGCAGACAGATATTACGCGCAGGTTATCCACAGGGAATCCCTTGAAAATACAAGCATTGGATACGGATTTGCAATTCCGCACGCCAGAACGGAATCTCTCACAGAGCTTGTATCAATTATAGGCATATCAAAAGAGGGAGTAGATTATCAATCAATTGACGGCAAGCCTGTAAATTATATTATGCTTAGCCTTTTCCCCACAAAACTAAGCACCAAGTATCTCTATCTAATTGGGATGATGGCCAGGATATTCTCTAATCCCGATAAAAGAAAATTGTTCGACAAGGGCATGACTACGGCTAATATTTTTGAATTACTTAAGTCCGAAACTTCCTCTTACTATAATTCAATTTCGGACCAGGAGGGTGATGATAATACCTCTGTCGATAACCTGTCCGGTGTCCCTTCATCTGACCTTGACCTTCTTATACGCCTTGACAGGCTTTACAAGTTATATGCAGTTGATACTAAATCAAAAAAAATTCCTGCAAAAATAGATGAGATTAAAGAGCTCATCGATAACAGGTCACTCACATACTTTGAAAGAATGCGCAAGAAAAACAGTGATCCCTTTGCCATAGTCGAAAAAACCAGTTGTTCAGGATGCCATATGGGAATACCTCCCATTGACATGAAACAGATTTCGAAACAGAAGGGCATCTCCGTTTGTTCATACTGTGGCAGGTTTCTGATTATAGTTTAGAACTTAATTTACTGGAATATATTTACGAAGGCGACACATCAATGTGTCGCCTTCGTTTTATAATTTCACTATTTCTTCTTTGAGATTAATGAATCAAATATATCAATGGGGATGGGGAAAAGCGTTGTAGAATTATTTTCCGTAGCTATTTCACTTAATGTCTGAAGGTATCTAAGCTGAACTGATACGGGATGCACTTCCATGAGTTTTGCGGCCTCAACCATCTTTGTGGCAGCCTGGAATTCTCCCTCAGCACTGATAACTTTTGCCCTTCTCTCTCTTTCAGCTTCTGCCTGTTTTGCCATGGCCCTCTGCATCTCCTGGGGAAGGTCAACATGCTTCACTTCTACAGCTGAAACCTTAATGCCCCAGGGGTCTGTTTGCGTATCAAGGACATTTTGGAGTTCCTCATTTATCCTGTCCCTGTCACTCAAAAGTTGGTCAAGCTCAACCATACCCAGGATGCTCCTCAGTGTTGTCTGGGCAAGCTGGGAAGTTGCATATAGAAAATCATCCACCTCTGTTATTGCCTTGTTGGGCTCTATTACCCTGAAATATAGCACTGCATTTACCTTTACCGAAACATTGTCCTTTGTGATAACATCCTGTGGAGGCACATCCATTGCCACGAGTCTCAGGCTCACCCTTACCCATTTATCAACAAAGGGAATAACAAATATCAGTCCGGGACCTTTTGATTTTTTCAACAGACGTCCCAGTCGAAATACAACTGCTCTCTCGTATTCCTTAACAATTTTTATTGATGCGATTACAAGTAACACCACCAGTATTACTATTGTTGGTACAATTCCTATCATAATATATTCCTCCTTTTTAAATTAAACTTTAGAATTTGTTAATTATTTGTTTTTTAATCATCTTTTCTTTCAACAATGAGTTTCATACCATCTACTTCTTTTACCACAACCTCCTCGTCCTTTAAAACACCATCTTCCGAATATGCATCCCATATCTCACCGTGGATTCTTATCTTACCTTTGCCCTTGAAATCCCTGATTGCAGTGCCAACCTCTCCAATCAGTCCGATTTTGCCTGTCGTTGCCTTACTTTTATGCACACTTAAAACAGCGCGGACAACTATAAATATAAAGGCTAAAACAATAATAACAGTAACAACAATAGTAGTCATTGGAACATGTCCTCCAGGTAGTGGTGAATCGAATATTATCATTGAACCGAGGACAAAAGATACTATTCCTCCAATGGTTAATAGTCCGTAACTTACAATCTTCAGTTCAAGAATAAAAAGGACTACAGCTAAAAAAATCAATATAAGGCCGATAATATTTATTGGGATAACCTGGCGTACCATGAGCACCAGTATTAAGGCGACCCCCCCTGCTACCCCCGGTGCAACCATTCCGGGATTTTTAATTTCCATACCAATACCCACCATGGCAACAAGAATGAGCAGATAGAAAACGCTGGGATCAGCAAAGAAATTTAAAAACCTCTGTTTCCAGTCCATTTTATAGTAAATTGGCCTGATTGAACGGGTCTTCATGGCTACGCGCCTGGTTTTTTTTCCTTCCTTAAATGTTATAACCCTGCCATTCAGTTTTTTCAAAAGGTCGTCCATATCTTCCGCAATAAAATCGATTATTTTAAGTTTTTTAGCTTCTTTATAAGTATTCGATATGGCCTCTTTTACTGCCTTAACCGCCCATTTTGAATTCCTGTTTCGTTTCTGTGCAATACTCCTGGCATAGGCCACAAGGTCATTTAAGACCTTCTTTTCCATCACCCCTGCGGGCCTTCCCTTTTTATCCTTTTTCAAAAAGTCGAGCTGCGGGCTAACGGGATGCATTGCCCCAATCTCGGTACCCGGCGCCATGACGGCTATATGGGCCGACAGCATTATAAATCCGCCTGCAGATGCAGCCCTGGCGCCCTTTGGATAGGTAAAGACAACAACGGGGATTTTCGATGCAAATATTGCCTTAATTATTTCACGGGTAGAATCAACATTGCCGCCCGGCGTATCCATCTGGATAACAACGAACTGAGCATTATCATTTTCCGCCTTATTTATCGACTCCGATATGTATCTTGAAACAACAGGATTAATTGAACCGTCGATTTTAAGAACGGCATATTTATCTGCCCCAAAACCGGCAATGGCAATTGAAGATATTATAAATGCAAAAAGCAGGGTGCCTGTAATTTTTTTCTTCATAGTCCTCTTAACGTTTATTCTTTAATAATTGAATGACACATTTAATCTGTGCATGAAACTCTGAATATGGTTACAGAAAAAATCTATTCAATACCAGTATAATATTAACTGAAAAATCATTTTTATGTCAAGCAAATATATCAATACTAACTAATTAAAGAGTTTAGGCTCTTTTCCATACTTTCATAAATTCCGTCAAATCCGCCATTGGACATTATTACTATGACATTTTTTTGTGAAACATCAATTTCATTTTCAACCAATTCTATGATTTTACCGATATCATCAAAAACATCTATTCGCCTGCCCATCTCATCAAAATCACTTTTAAGCCTGTCCATGTCGAGCCTTTTATCACTTTCAATCTTATCAATCTTATAGGGGCTTTTTATTATTACCCTGTCTGCGCCTGAGAATGAATGGGAAAGCTCATCCTGGAAAATATTCCTTCTGCTCGTTGCCGACCGCGGCTCATATACTGCCCATATGAATGCATCTCCATGGCGTTCCTTCATGGAGTTGATTACCCCATTCACCGACGTGGGATGATGTGCAAAGTCCTCATAGACAATAACATTGTCCTTCCTGAATATTACCTCCTGCCTCCTCTTAACTCCTTTAAAAGTCTTAACTGCATTCCCCATGCTTTCCTTATCAATTCCCAGTTTCAATGCCATGGAAACTGCACCCGTAATATTTTGATAATTGAAATCTCCAAATAAACCGGTTTCAATTTCAAAATCACAATTATCACCATTAAAAGTGACTTTAGAAAAATCATCATGGTACCCCTTGAATGCGTAGCTAAAATCGGACCCTCCCTTGCCATAGGTCAATGTATTTGACATCGATTTTGACAGGACATTCCTGATACCGGGATATTCAGCAGAATAGATAATATTTCCATTCGATGGAACAATATTTACGAGCCTCTTAAACCAGAGTTCTATCTCATCGATATTATTGTAAATATCAGCATGGTCAAATTCAAGTGAAGTAATGATAAGGTGATTTGGCTTGTAGTATATAAACTTGGGGAATTTTTCAAAAAAGGCAGAATCATATTCATCAGCCTCTATTACAAAATGTCTGCCCACACCCAATTTATAGTTTGAATTGAAATTGTTTGCACTGCCGCCCAGAAAAAAGGAGGGCGATAAACCTGCAGTTTCAAGAATATGGGCAAGGAGGGCCGTAGTTGTACTCTTGCCGTGGGTACCCGATACTGCAATTACTTCTTTCCCCTGTAGAAAAAAGCGGTTAAGAGCACCGGCCATTGAAAGATAGGGTAAATTCTCATTTAGTACATATTCAGCTTCGGGA